>CANPYO010000001.1 GCA_947588645.1 uncultured Akkermansia sp.
CTCTAGCATACTTTGAACTTCTTGGCACCCTTTTTTGTGCCAAGAACCTGTTGCATTTAATCTTGCAATCCACATAAAGCGGTTGCCTTGGGGAAAAGGGTTGACAAAGAACGGAGCGAGGAGTAGAGTCAAGCGCCATGGAAAAGAAGCAATATGTGTTGGGCACATATGGACGCGCGCCGATCCAGATGGAACGCGGCGAAGGTTCATTCCTGTATGACACGACCGGAAAGCGCTACGTAGATTTTTGTGCGGGTATAGCGACCTGCTGTTTGGGGCACAGTCATCCGGTGATGGTGAGAGCGTTGGAGGAACAAGCTCGCAAACTGGTACACTGCTCCAACTTGTATGGCATACCGGGTCAGGAAGAGCTGGCTGAGCTCATTGTGCGCAAAGTGGTTGGTATAGACGGACAGGTGTTTTTTTGCAATTCCGGGGCGGAAGCAAATGACGGCATCATTAAAGTAGCGCGTCGATTCGGTCACCGTCACCCGGCGGCGGATGGATCGCCCCGTTTCGAGGTAATCACCTTCAACAAAAGCTTCCATGGACGCACGCTTGGCTCTATGGCGGCCACGGGGCAGAAAAAAATACAGGTAGAGTTTGACCCGTTGCTGGTGGGTTTTCGCTATGTGGATTTTAATGACATAACAGCGTTGCGCGCAGCTGTGAGTAAGGAAACGTGTGGCATTCTGCTGGAGGCGGTGCAGGGGGAAGGTGGGGTGAACCCCGTTGATGCAGCTTTTCTGCGTGCAGTAGCTGATTTATGCCGCGAAAAGGATTTGCTGCTCATGCTCGATGAGGTGCAGTGCGGTTTTGCCCGCTGCGGTGAGATGATGGGCTGGCAGGCGGTGTGCCCGGATGTTCAGCCGGATCTCATTTCGTGCGCGAAAGGCATTGGGGGAGGCTTTCCCATGGGCTGCTTCTGGGTGAGCAACCGCGCCATTGATGACCGCGGTACACCTCTCTCCTCTATCATGACCCCGGGGTCGCATGGCTCCACCTTCGGCGGAACTCCGTTGGCCTGCGCGGTATCCAAGGCGGTGGTGACCGAGATCCTGCGCCTCAACCTTGCTGCACGCGCCAAGAAACTTGGCGAACATGTGAAACAGACGGTGGAAGGCTGGCATCTCCCCTGCGTGGAGACGGTGCGCGGCTTGGGGTTGTTGCGTGGAGTGGCTCTCAAGTCAGGCAGCTTCGCCGTGCCGGAGGGTAAGACTCCTGCGGCGCATGTGAATGAACTCTGTCGTGAAGCCGGTCTGCTTGCCTGCCCGGCCGGTGCGGAGACGTTGCGCCTCATCCCTGCACTGAACATTCCTGAAGACGTGCTGGACGAAGGGCTGAATATTCTTCACAGTGTCCTCAGCACGCTGGCGCAAGCGTAAGAATCCATGGCGTACGGGGCTGTCAGCAACCGTTGCGCCTTCCTCACGCCGCTCTCCTCATCCGTTTGTCATCCACGATTTGGCTAAGGTTGTAGACGCAACTCTGCGCATTCGCTCAAGGGTTGCACGTCTGTGAACTCATCGTAAACCGCATTTCCTTTCCTCCTCAGCTTCTTCCCTCGCCACCGGCGCTCATTTTTCAAATCGTAATCGTAAATCGTAAATGAATGATCGCTTTTTCTTGGGACGGATGTGCCACATGTCCTCATGCGGTTGCATTTGTCTTGCCAAACAGAGTCGTTGGTGATATGGTACGGGCATGGTGTCAGGGCTGATGTCGTATAGTGGTGGTGCTCTGGAGTGCAACGGCTATTTGGTGGTGGGCGCTCAAGGGGAGTGTGTGGCGGTGGATGCTCCCGATGGTTTTGCCGAATGGGCGCTTGCTCGACTTTCGGAGGAAAATCGCATCACTCACCTGCTGCTCACGCACCAGCATTTCGACCACATTCAGGATGCTGCAGCTCTGCAACGCGCAACCGGGTGTCGTGTGCATGCGGGTGCGGCGTATGACCCCGCGCTTACCCTTGCACAGAATGCGCAGGCCTGGGGCATACCCGAGCCGGAACCTTTCACTGTGGACGAGGTAATGCCCATGCGGGATGCTACACTGACGCTTGCCGGCATGCAATGGCGGGCGCTGCGTGTGCCGGGGCACGCTCCGGACGGTTTGGCGTGGCACATTGTTGAACGAGGCGTGGTATTCACAGGAGATGCCCTATTTGCCGGTTCTGTGGGGCGCACCGATTTTCCGGGAGGCAGTGCAAGAACACTTCAGGAAAGCATAAAACACAAAATTCTGACGCTTGACCCGCACACCACGGTGCACCCAGGGCACGGTCCCGGCACCAGTGTGGGTGAGGAGCTGCTCAACAACCCTTTCGTTCACCTGTGAAATCTCATCGACATACACGATCATGACATTCGAAGAATTAGGACTCTCCGCTCCTGTGCTGCAGGCTGTGAAGGACTGCGGTTACACTGCCCCAACTCCTATCCAGGAGCAGGCTATTCCCCATGTGCTCGCCGGACGGGATGTCATCGGCGCTTCCCAAACCGGTACGGGCAAAACGGCCGCCTTTGCCCTGCCTATCCTCACTCGTTTGCAGCACACCGGCCGTCCTCAAGCTCTCGTGTTGGAACCCACGCGCGAGCTGGCCGATCAACTTGCTGAAGCTTTTCGTACCTACGCCGCGCACACCGACATCACCATTGGGCTGCTCTACGGTGGTGTGGGCTATGGTCAACAGGCAGCTGCTCTCAAAAAAGGAGTCGATGTGGTAGTGGCTACTCCGGGGCGCCTTGTGGACCACTTCTACCGCGGCAATATGAAGTTTAAGGAGGTGAAAACGCTTGTCCTCGACGAGGTGGATCGCATGACAGATATGGGCTTCTTGCCCATCGTGCGTAAAATTGTGAACCTGTGTCCCTGGGAAGGTCGGCAGACGCTTTTTTTCTCTGCCACGATGCCACAGGTTTTACAAGGCTTTGCCAAATGGTGCCTCACCGACCCGTATGAAGTGGCGATTGCCCGGCGCGAAGTTGCTTCCACTATTTCTCACGCATTCTACCCGGTGGGACTGGATCAACGCGATGAGCTGCTGCTTGCCCTCGTGAAGCAGACTAACTTCAGTAATATGATGATCTTCACCCGCACGCGCAAGGAAGCGGACATGGTGGCTTCCTTGCTCTCCCAAGCGGGTTGGGGGCATATGGTGACCGCTATGCACTCCGACATTCCTCAGAAGGAACGCATGGCTGCTCTGCGCGGGTTCAAGGAGGATCAATACCGCATCCTCGTGGCCACAGATGTGGCTGCCCGCGGCATCGATATCAACGGCGTGTCCCACGTCATCAACTACCGCGTGCCGGAAAACCCGGAAGATTACGTGCACCGTATCGGTCGTACGGGGCGCGCCGAGGCTCAGGGAGATGCGTTTACCCTTCTCACGGCAGATGAGGTTGACTTTGCCAAGTCGATTGAAATATTTCTCAAGCAAAAAGTGGAACGCCGCAGACTGGAGGGCTTCCCTTACGCCTACACGGCTCTGCTGGATGAAGACGCCCCCCCGTTGCGTAAACCGCGTCCTGCTGCCGGCGGACGCCGCCGCTGAAGTACATGGTCAACCATGCGAGTGCTCTCCATAGATCCCGCCATCCGCAATACGGGCTATGCTGTGATTGAAGGGGATCACCGTTCCGCGCGCGCCTTGGAATACGGTACACTGTCGCTTAAGACGAGTTTGCTCCAGAGCTCCTGCTTGTTGGAGATACACCGGCACGTGCTTTCGCTCATTGATAAATGGCATCCGGATGAACTTGCGATCGAGGGCGTTATCTACGTGCAGTCACACCGCACGGCTATTGCCATGGGCTCTGCGCGCGCTGCTACACTCATTGCCGCTGCTGATCGCAACGTGCCCGTCATGGAGTATCCGCCCAGCTGCGCCAAATTGGCTGTTGTGGGACGAGGAAGCGCCCAGAAGGAGCAAGTTGCCTTTATGGTTCGTGCCTTGCTTGGTCTGAGTGAAACTCCGGCTCCGGATGCAGCGGATGCCCTCGCCATCGGTTTTGCCCATTTAGCCGCTGCCGATCCACTGCGCGCGCACCTCTTCGCCAAAAGGCGCTATATTTGAGCTTGGGCAACCGCATTAGAAAATGCGATTGCTATTCACAAACCACGAATAGGCGAAGCCTCTTCTCCCCGCGCCTCCGGCGCGCTCACTTTTCAAATCGTAAATCGTAAATCGTAAATCGTAAATCGTAAATGGGCAGGCTCTGTCTGCCATCGGGCGCCTATGGCTGTGTGGTGGAATCGCTTTTTTTCATGGGACGAATGTGAAAAATCTCAGGCTGGGTTCTTTTTTGCTTGCAAAACGCCCCCTAAAAGAGATAGTATGGGATACCCGATTGGCACGGGATGCAACGATGCGCCAACCAGGCGCTACTCATACTACACGCTACAGCAATGAAACTGCATATTCCTACCCCACTTCGCAAAGCTTTACTCACCTGTATGGCTGCTGCCATGGCTCCATCTTTTGCCGGATTTGCTGCTTCCGGCTCGTTCATTGCGGGGGCGGCCGTTGTCATCTCTCTGTGTGCGCAGCAAGCCGAAGCAGCCGCCAAACTCACTTCGCACCGTACCACGAAGATGGAAGGCGAGGAAGAGGTCATCTATTCCGGGTACATCTTCACAATGACGGAAGCGGCAGAGGGCAACTTTACCGCCTCTCGTTACACATGGTACAATGCTCAAACCTTCCCTCCCGAAGATGATGCCGTGGCTTTTGAAGCGCTTGGTTCCGACAATGTCGATCTTGGAACCGGCAGGCTCGATAACAGTAATTGGACGGCGCTGTGGACATCGTTCCGAAATAATAACGCTGATAACAGCGAATACGGGCAGACGATGCGGTTTGCTGAATCGTTCACTGTTGGGCTGAGCTGGGATAACATGTGGATGGGTGGTTTCATTGTTGAAAGAGGCGCTACCGTCAACTTGACTCCTGACACTGACAATAATAATACCACCCGCAACTTCCACCTCGCGGCCGGCGGTGGGCGTGGAAGTAACATTACAGTGCTTGGGACTCTGAATTTTACTGCCTCGGCAGGCAATTCAAGCACTCGCGTGCTGCATTTTGTCAGTAGCGGCGCGGTTAGCGTGATTCGCGTGGCACAGGGTTCTTCTTTCACCTTGGATGGATACAGTTTGCAAGTCGATGCCGCGTCAGTCGAAATTAAGAAAGTTGATACGGGGTCGGAAAACAGTATTGCGGGTAGGGTCAACACCGGTGTGATCACCATTGCTTCAGGAGGTACCCTGACCGTGCGTGATGGCGCCAGACTTACGGTAGCTAACAGCGTGAGTGGCGATGGCAAGCTGGTATTGAATAACGGCACGCTGAATATGGGGAATTTCAAAGATGACGTAACTTCCCCTGTTCTTGTCGATATATTGAATCTTAGTGCGCAAGGTAGTGACAACTTCATTCTTGGCGAAACCTATACAATCCATAGCTTGGAGATTGGAAATGATGCAACCCTCGCTATCAATTCCGGTGTTGGAACCGTAGAAGCGCTGAAGGACTCTGGCAAGGGAGTTTCCGGCGAGGTAGAGGTGAGCGGTTCTAATACTCAATTGACCATCCGGAAGGGCGGCGGATCATCTTTCAGTGGCACGGTGTCTGTGAGCAATGGCGCCGTCCTCCACATGGAAGAAACCTTGGAAGATGCCACACTTGGCAGGAGTGCCACGCTCGTGGTCTCCGATGGTGGTCACTTGGAGCTGGGGGGCAACGGCGACATTCAGAACAAAGTCATAGTGAAGGGGGGATTTATTGATCAACCCCGTCGTTTGCAGGGAGACGTGATTTTGGGCATGGAAAGCGGCTCGATTGATCTGGACCAAATGGATGCGAAAAACCTCCATTTTGATCACAACGCCGGGAGTGTCACCGGTCTGAGGGGGGGATCCACGATCACCTTCGGCAGCTACGAGGATGAGAACGGGGAGACTCAAAAAGACAGCATTAAGCTGGGAGCCGCCAATGTGACCAGAGAGGGAGAGAACGGTACCTATTTTTTACAGTTCAGAGGCAACGGATCCATAGATTTTGAGGAGGATGGCGAGCTTTACATTGACGTCGATACGGAGGTTGCCAAAGACATGGATGGGAAATACGTGCTCTGGATCAGTAATGGCACCATCAGTGCCGAGACTATGCAGAGGCTGCTCGACGAGAAAAAAATTGTATTTGATGGACTATTAGAGGGCATGGTATGCCGACTGGAACAGGAGGAGGGTGATAGTAGCTTCCGTCTCGTACTCGATGGCAACATAGAAGGGATATGGTTTGCCAGCGAAAGGGGAGATATTGAGAGTTCCGGGTGGGATGATGGCCTTTACGGCGGCGGGTCGTGGAGTGGGGTATGCGTCGACAGGAATATGGAGGTGAAGCTGAATCTGGATGAAGAAGTCGGGGAGAGAAGTGTCGTGCTGCCGCAGTTAAAAGGGAATTCCGGCATGACCCTCTCTCTGAAGAACGACGGTTCCGACCTTCTCACCGTTAAATTGGACAATGGGAAGACGGACAGCAATATGGAAGGGAACATCCAAGTGGGGGACAGAGTCCGGGTAGAGAAAACTGGCGCGGAACGGCTCACCGTTACGGGCAACATGACGTCGAAGGGGACGGTTGTTGTGGAAGAGGGAACGCTCCGTTTAGAAGGCAAAAAAAACTCTATCGGCGTGCTGGATGTGAAAGAGGGCGCCGCACTCAACGTTTCAGGCACACTCACGCTGACTGACGACAGCGACCTGACCGGGGGAACCCTTGAGGGCATCGGAACGCTCGCTTTGGAGAAGAGTCTGGATCTCAGCAATGCTGTTTTAGGGCGCGTACTGACCATCGATTTTAGCAATCAAAATGCCAAGCTTACCATCGGTGACCGCGAGGCGCAAGTGGGCGGTCTGTCCGGCGACGGTTCCCTTTCGCTGAACGGTGACAATAGCAATCTCACCATCTCAGGCGAAAATAAATCCGGCAGCTTCAGTTTTGGAGGCAAGTTGGAGGTGAAGGAAGGGGGCGCCGGAACCATCTCTGTCATCCAGGGTGCTGACCAGGAGTTCACCGGCGCCGGCCATGAGAACATCAACCTTCATATTGGCGAGCAGGTTGCCCCGGAGAATCCGGAGGATCCGGGGGCATCCGGTGACGGTTCTCCTCTTACAAGAGCCGGCGAAACCGGAGCCGTTCTCCGCTTGTCCGGAAAGTCTACGTACGGCGAGGTGATGGTCAGGAATACCGGTAAACTGGTGGTAGGACCAAACAGCGTCGTCACCGCTTCCAGCCTCGTGCTTGAAAAAGATTCCTGCTTGGAGCTGGTTATCGACAGTAACACGCTCGACGGCGGCGATATGAACAATCTCGACGCTCCTGTGAAGGTGGAAAATAAGCATGAGGATTCCGGTTCCCTCCGCGTGGAAAAGGGTTCGAAACTCAAGATCAGCTTCAGGGATGACGGAGATGGCGGATCTATCCTTCAGCCTGGCGAGGATCTGTATGTTCGTCTTCTTGATTATGAAAACCTCGAGAGCGACGAGGGAGAAAACTATACGACAGGAGATACCTTCGAGGACAAAGATCTCAAACTGGACGATCTCTTTGACTTCTACTACACCGACGTGCATGTCGAGTTCCGGAATAACGGCGGATCGAATGATGGAGGAGTTTACCTGACGGGCACGTCGATTCAGGGGAATCCTTTCGAAAGAACAGCCAATACGGTCAATTCGAAGGTCGGTGCAACCATGCTCTGGGACGCTCGTGACGCTCTGCTGCAAACCGATTCGCCGGATGCTACCCTCAAAAGTGTCCTGAACGCCGTCAAGGAGCAGAGCAAAGATGCCCCAAGTGAGGCGAACCGGATCATGTCCGCCGTAGCCGGAAGCACCGTGACAGCCCTGGGATCAGCTCAGCGCGATAGCATGCGCCGCCAGCTTTCCCGCATTCGCCAGCACTCCAACACGCTTGGTCTCACCCCGGGCTATCAGTACAATGATATGCCCTACTACCACACATGGTTGGAAGGCACCAGCTCGTACTCTCGACTGAGGCAAGATGGCGATTCCGCGGGCTACAAACACCAGTCTTGGGGCGGAAGCTTTGGTATCGACGCCGATGTGACTGAGCGTACCTCTCTGGGCATGTCAGTCACTGCCTTGTACGGCGACTTGGATGCCGATGCCAGCGATACGGCAACCGGGCACTTGGACAGCTACTACCTCTCCGGCATCATGCGCACACAAATTGGCCGCTGGGGTCACACTTTCATCCTGTCCGGCGGCATTGACCGCGCTAAGCTGGATCGTACCGTTGAGTACGATCGTACCGGTGAGTACGGCTCCGGCTCCTATGCAGCCAAGGGCTCCACCCATGGCTGGGCTCTGGGCGCCGTCTATGAGATGACCTACGATCTTCCCGTGGGTGAAGAGCACAATTACCTCTTCCAACCCCTCGTGAACTTGAGCTACGTGCGCTCCTTTATGAAGGGGTACAACGAAAACGGTCCCTCTGTTTTGAATCTGAACGTGGATGATCAGGTCTGGGATACATTTACGATAGGTATTGGCGCCCGCTGGATTGGCACTTTGGAAGAAACGACGCTGGAGCGCCGCATCCAGGTGGAATTTTCTGCCATGGTGTTACAGGATCTGGCTGATAGTCGCGGCAGCGCTGATGTCTCTCTGCAGGCTACCCCCGGTGCCATCCATACCGTCTACGGCGCTGAATATGGTCGCACCGCCGTACAGGTGGGCGCAGCCTTTCGCGTTCCCATATCCGAGCAGACTCTCATCTACCTCAATACTGATGCCGAGTTCCGGCAGGGTAACACAGCTTGGCAAGCCAGCCTCGGCATGCGCTACGACTTCTGATTCTCCGCCATCCCCCGGCTATTTACGATTCACGGTTTGGAAAATTCCCGCGTTTGCGCGGGTTGGCGAAGTTTGCCGTCTCGCTGGCTTACTTCCTTCATCCGTAGGTAACGCATGGGAAATGGGTTGAATGAGATCGGAGAAAATTTTATTGGGACACGTGTGGATCAGGGCAAATGCATTAGAAAATGCGTTTGCCGTGACGTCCGGATTGAATTCGTGTCAGCTTTCATTTTTGCCTTGCGTTTTTCGTGAATAAGTTATAGATTGTGGTGTCACTTAACCACGAGTCGGCGAAGAGGCGACTCTACAAATCAAGACAACTAAAAAATGGGTCAACAGCATCGCAAAGTTACGAAGCGCCGCCGTCGCAGCGCCTACATTAAGCGCCAGAAAGAAATGCGCAAAAACAGCCTCGCAACTGCTCCACTTGCCAAGAAAATCCTGCCCGCTACCATGGTAGCTGACAAGGCTGAGGTGGTGACAGCTACTATTGTGAGCGAACCACCGGCTAAAAAGGCTCCGGCCAAGAAAACGGCAGAATCGAAGGCAACGGACGAAAAGCCCAAGAAGGCTCCGGCTAAGAAAACTGCGGCTTCCAAAGCAAGCGGTGACACTGCCAAGAAAACGAGCGCCAAGAAGAAGGCATCTACCGATGCTCCTGCCGAGGAAAAGCCCAAGAAGGCTCCTGCTAAAAAAGCCCCGGCTAAGAAGGCAGCTGCCGAGAAAGCTGACGAATAAGCCCGGCACCCCGATTTTCACGGCGCGTCCGCTCCCACGGGCGCGCCTTCTTTGCGCGTGAACATAAGGAGTATCCATGCGGCATGTGCCCTGTATGCGGGGACGTGGGTGTGCTTGACGAATTGCGCACAACAACAACTCGCTCCCACATACAATGAGGGGGGTGTTGCCACCTTGCCGGCCGAATTTTGCTACGCAGATGACGTGGTTCCCCTGTTGCGCACTGACCTGAAATACGCGGGGAAAGACAATTTTGTAGGACGCCCTATCGCCGGTTATGTGGGGAAACGACCCATTCTGCGCCGCGATGCGGCAATAGCTCTTCAGAAGGCAGCGGCTGAGCTGCACCCGCTCGGCTACGGTCTCATCATTTGGGATGCCTATCGCCCGGCTCGAGCCATGCGTGACTTTCGTGCATGGTCCCGCACACCGGATGATTCTACCCGCGCTACCTTCTACCCCCGCACGACCAAGAAGGGCATCTACGCCTCTCATTACATCGGCGACGTCTCAGAACACTCCTGGGGCATCGCTGTTGATATTTCTCTCTACCGACTGGAAAATGGGGAGCTCGTGGACATGGGCGGGCGGCACGATCTGCTCGACCCTTCCTCCGCCACCGATTCAACGGAAGTCTCCCCGGTCCAACGCTCCAATCGCCGCCTGTTGCGCGATGCCATGCAACACGCCGGTTTTGAAAATTACCCCAAAGAATGGTGGCACTACCGCTTGGGCAACTCCCGCCCTTGGCTCAGTTACGATTTCTGCACGTAACTTTTCACGTAATTTGTCCGGAGCAAACGCGTATGGATGACGCGGGAGAAGTGGAGAAACCTCTCCAGATGGTTCATTTCATCTATCTCCGGACACGAACTCCCCACATCGTACCTCGTACATAGGCAAACGCATTTTCTAATGCGTTTGCCCTGCTGATTTGTCTTGCATTCTAGCCAGCTGTCTGATAGTCTGACCCGCGGCTGGAAAACGGTCATACGAACATATGAAAACGACACGAGTACTGATGGCTGCCTTGCTGATGGCAGGAGTTCTGAGCGCTGAAGAGGGTCAGGTGACTGCAACACCCCTGGATCCGTTATCTCCTCAGGTAGCACCTAATTTGACGAGCGATGTTCCGGTCGTGGAAGAAACTCCGGCAACGAAGAAGGACGCGATTGCATGGCCAAGAGGCGTATTCGCGGATGTTTCGGTGGGAACGCAGGGGTTGGGACTGGATGTAGGGTATTCCTTTACCCGCTATCTCAAGCTGCGCGTGCGCGGCACGATGCTGTCGTACGACCACAAGGACACGTGGAGTGATATGGATGTGAAGGCCAAGTTAAAAAGTAGCAGCTGTGGTCTAATCCTGGATGTGCATCCCTTCGGCGGCTCTTTCCGTCTCTCAGCCGGGTTGAATGCAGCTCCGCTGCGCGTGGAGGCCGAGGGTAACATGGATGACTTTAGCACACTGGGAGGGGAGTACATTGACATCGGTGGATACGATTTCAGAGTACCAGATGGAGTCGGATCAATCCGGGGTCGTTACAAGTGGGATGCGGTGCAGCCCTATTTCGGTTTCGGATGGTCCTGCAGTTCGGAAAGCGAGCATGCATGGTTCTTCACTGCGGATATTGGTGTGAATATCATAGGTAAGGGGAAGCTGAGCGTCGGGTACAACGGCGATGTCGAGTACAGAGAAACGGGCACCAGCTCCGCATATAAGAAATTGGATAACTCTACACTGGAGAGTGCTATCCGCGAGGAGGGCAAGGATTTCTTCGATATTGCCGATAAAATCGTTATTTACCCCGTTGTGCACATCGGCGTGGGGTGCAGATTCTAACGACGTCCGTACCCCTCAAATCGTACATGGGCACACTCCATCTGCCATCGGGCGCCAATGGCTGCGTGTTTGGTTACGCTTTTTTTCGGGACGGATGCAGGGCAACCGCATTAGAAAATGCAGTTGCCTATGTACGAAGTACGATGTACGATGTACGATTTATTAATAATGTGCGCGTTGCGCGGATTTTTTCGGATCATTAATGTCTGCTGAAATCTCTTTGGAGCCAATATCATGATGATCTCTTGTTGTCATGATTTTTGATGCGTATAAACGGTGATATCAGTCAATAAGAGCATTTCCTCTGTCGATTGACTTCTCTCAAATGCGTTTGCCCTGGGGACGGATGTGGACTGCTTGACATTTATCGTTTATTTTTTCAGCGTTTTCGCAAAATCTCCTTGACATTCCTCTCGCACTCTCCTATACTCCGCCCATCCGTCAGGGCTATGGTGTAATTGGCAACACATCGGTTTCTGGCACCGCTATTCGGGGTTCGAGTCCCTGTAGCCCTATCGCAAGCCTGACTGGCGAAAACCAGTCAGGCTTGATTTTTCAAGGGCTTTGAGGTATTGTCTAGTCGTACGCAGTCGCTAGTAATTTACGAAAATTTTACGACTCAACTTTACGACTTTGTGAGAGCATGCTCGATTTTTTTCTCGGCTTCCAATTTTTGAAAAAAATAGCCCGCCGAGTCTAGCCACCCGGCGGGTTGATTAGGAAAGAGGTCGAAGACCCCATCTGATACAGCAAGGATATATCTCCGGAGCGGAAGTGTCAAGAAAAATTTTTCTCCACCTTTCGGCTCCCACCCGGCTAGAGGTGGGAGCCGGTCTGGTCACTTAAGCAACAAGAGCACGATTATATCTCCAATGCACTTGATGAGTACCCAGACATCAGATGGAGTCATCTTTATATATTATCCTCCTTCCTAAGCCTTGCGGCAGGGATATTTTACCCGTTTTTCACTCGCCTGTCAAGCTTTTTCTGCAACTTTTTTCACTTTTTTATTCTTTTTCTCATTATTTTTTTTTGGTATTTTCGCATTTTTTTGCTTGACAGCTCACGCCGTGCCCGTAAAATTCACCCGTTATGATGACACCGAAAGAACTAGCTACGGCCATAAAACAGCGCAAAATACCACGCCAAGAGATCGCTCACCGCATGGGCATCAGCAAGGGCACGCTCGCTCATTGGCTCGCCGGGTTGGATCCCATCCCCGCCCGAAAGCAGCGCGTGCTCGAGGAAATTATCGCGCAGGAAACGCACCCGGAATTCAACGCCGTTGCCGCCTTCGCCGTACGCTTCTCCATCCGCGAACTCCGCACCGTGAAATCCCTTTGGGGCAACGCCTCCACGCCCGCCGGCATGGAGAAGCTTTTGCGTGCTCTCGCTCTCGGTGAGCGCAAGCCGCGCAAAAAAGACTCATCCTGCTAGTTTCCGGCTCAACCATCCGGTTGATTCATAGACAAGCATTCGCTTCACGCCGTCTTGCTCGTCGAGCATACGCTGGATCTGATCTATGCCCTCACAACTCCTCACCCCTGCGGGGCAAAAGCCATGCTTTTGGCTAAACTGCCTTACGCCGTCGGCAGTTTTCACCCTGCGGGGCAGCCCTGCGGGCTGGCTAATCGGCCTTCCGTCCGTCGGCCGCTTTCTAACCACCCCCGCGCACGGTTTCATCACATCCCTTCGCTGAAGCTTTGCATAGCCCGCGCCTCAGGCGCGCTATAATTCAAATCGTAAATCGTAAATCGTAAATCGTAAATGACCAATGGCTTATGCTTCATGATGTGCCGTTAACTACCTATTGGAGGTACATTTTCTTGGGACGGATGTGGATTTTATTGGGGCAGCAAAGCGGATTATGCTTGACAACGCGGTCAGGGTAGGGTATTTTGCGGTGCGCGAGCATTAAGGCGGGATAGCCAAGTGGTCTAAGGCAGCAGTTTGCAAAACTGCCATTCGCGGGTTCGAATCCCGCTCCCGCCTCTCACGAAAGCGAGAGAACCCTGTGTCGAGAAAGCAGATGATTTGCGGCACGGGGCTTTTTAGTTGAACGCCTGTTATGAAACGTATCGGAATTTACGCCGGGAGCTTTGATCCTCCCACGAATGGGCATCTCTGGATGATTCGCCAAGGGGCGGAACTCTTCGATGAACTGGTGGTGGCGCTGGCTGTGAACCCGGAAAAGACGTCTTTTCTGACCACGGAGGAACGGCGAGAGGCGCTGGAGGAAATGGTGGCGGATTTGTCGGGTCATGTGCGCGTGGCGGTGGTGAAACACGGGTTTTTGGTGGATTTTGCGCGCGAGGCGGGCGCCACGCACCTGCTGCGCGGGCTGCGAGGGGTGGCGGACTTTGAATACGAAAAGACGATGGCTCGAATGAATGGGCGCATGGACCCCGGCATCCAGACGGTGTTGATGGTTGCCCCCAGCGAGCTGGAGGAAATATCGTCTTCTCTGGTGCGGGGGTTTGTGGGAACGCCGGGGTGGGAGCGATGGGTGTCGGCCTGCGTGCATCCGGCTGTGTTTCGCCGCATTGTGAAGGCTCACCACCGGACAGAATCCTGAGCTATGATATATTGGGACAACAATGCTACGACGCCTCTTTTGCCGCAGGTGGCAGAAGCGATGCAGCCATTCTGGACGGAGCAGTTTTTTAACCCTTCGGCTGCTTACCCGCAGGCTAAAGCGGTACGCCGTGCGGTAGAGAGGGCACGCGAGCAGGTGGCTGCCCTGATCGGAGCCGATCCTGCGGAAGTCTTTTTTACCTCCGGCGGCACGGAGAGTACGAACACGGCGTTGGCGCAGTTCAGCAGTGTCCTTGCGCTCGCCACAGACCACCCGGCCACACTGCGCTGCGTGGAGTCGCGCGGCTCGCTGTGTCCGGTGCAATCTTCGGGTGAGGCCGATCTTCATGCCTGGAGCGAGCTTTTGCCTCGGCATGGAGGAGCCTCCTTCGCGTTGGCGAACCATGAAACCGGCGTCATCCAACCTGTGGCAAAGCTTTGTGCCGCAGCGGAGCAGGCAGGCGTGCGCGTGCATATCGACGCTGTTCAGGCCGCCGGGAAAATATCGCTCAACCTGCATGAGTTGCCTGCGGTGGACTACGCCTCGGTCTCTGCGCACAAGCTGCACGGTCCGAAGGGTGTGGGAGCCCTGTTTGTGCGTACCGGCGCGCCGATGCGCCCCTTGCTGCTCGGCGGCGGGCAGGAGGATACACGGCGTTCCGGCACACTGAATGTGCCCGGCATTGTGGGGTTCGGAGCGGCGGCGGAGCTGGCGCTGCAGCAAATGGAGCAAACCGCCCGCGCCGCGCGGCATCGTGAGATCTTTCTGTCTGCTTTGCAACAGGCAGGCATTTCCGCTGTTCAGAATGGGGCAGGGGCGCCGCGTCTGCCGCATGTGCTCAATTTGCGCGTGCCGGGCTGCACGGCAGAATCGCTCTCACTCCTGCTGGAACCTGCAGGGTTCATCTGCGCCGCAGGATCCGCATGCACCAGCGCGTCGCCGCATCCCAGCCACGTGCTGCTCGCCATGGGACTTTCTCCGACTGAAACGCGTGAGTCGCTCCGTCTCTCGTGGAGTCGGTTCACGACGGATGATGAATGCGCTGCAGCAAGTGAACTCTTCATTGCATGTGTGCAAAAATTGCAATCCGTACAGTCGCACCTCACCGGCAAAGTCGACGTCTACATCCCAAAGTGATTGGATCTGAATTGCATTTCCCAGAATGCGTGTTTTTGCAGGGCAAACGCATTTGAGAGAAGTTAATCGACAGAGAAAATGCTTTTATGGGCTGATATCAATGTCTATACGTATCAAAAATCGTGACAACCAGTGGTCATCATCATGATGGCTTTAAAGGGATCTCAGCACACATTAATGATTCGAAAAAATCTGCGCAACGCGTACATTATTAATAAATCGTACATCGTACATCGTAAATCGTACGTGGCAAACGCATTTTCTAATGCGTTTGCCCTGCGTGTTTTTGCTTTTTTCCGGGCGGCGTTCGGAGTAAAATGGGGGCATGAAAAAGGATGGTGCAGATTACATTCGCATCCGAGGCGCGGCGGAAAATAATTTGAAGAAAATTGATGTGGATATCCCGCTCGGGAAACTGACGGTGGTGACGGGACCGAGCGGCAGCGGCAAGACGTCCCTGGCGATGGCTACCCTGTATGCAGAAGGGCAGCGACGTTACATGGAGACCTTTTCTCCGTACGTGCGGCAATTCATGGATCGCATGGACAGACCGGCGGTGGATGCTGTGGAAAATGTGCCGCCGGCTATTGCACTCGGCCAGAGAAATTCCATAAAAAACTCGCGTTCCACAGTGGGTACGATGACCGGCATGAACGAGTTTTTGAAGCTCGTCTTCTCGCGTCTTGCGGTGGGACATGATAAGCATGGGCACGAGGTGCGTCCCGCAACGCCGCAAGGGGTGGCAGCCGAGCTGCTGCGCGATCATCCGGGCGAGGAAGCCGCTGTCCTTTTCGGCGTGACTCCTGTGGGCAGCTTTGCGGAAATGCGCGATGCGCTGGTGGCTCAGGGGTATTTGCGGGTGTGGGTGAAGGGCAAAATCATGCGTCTGGAGGATGCTTCGGAAAAGCAGCTGGGGATGAACGCGTGGCTCGTGGTGCAGGACCGCGTGCGCCTGACGCCCGAGAATGAGCCGCGTCTGACGGAAGCGTTGGAAAATGCCCTGCATTTCGGACAAAACATCGTCCAATGTTCGTTGCGCGCGGAAGACGGCAGCTGGGGCAAACCCATGCAGCGACGCAGTGATTGGTACCCCCTGCTCGAGCCGCAGCCGGGGCTTTTCAGCGGCAATTCTCCCCTGGGCGCGTGCCCCGAATGCAAGGGCTACGGTCGCGCGATCTCCTACGACTACAACAAGGGGTTGATCCCGGATCTCTCCATCCGCGATGGCGCCCTCAAGATGCTCTCCACCCCCACGCTGTCCGCCTGCTTCCGCGACTTCGTCCGCGTGAATAAAAAATGCAAGGCGGTGCGCATGGATGTTCCCTGGAACAAGCTCACCCAAAAAGAGCGCGACTTTGTGCTGCTGGGCAACTGCGGGGATTTGGATGTCTGGCAGGCCTACGATCAGGGCTATTGGTACGGCTACAAGGGCATTTTTGAGGATATGGAGAAGCACGCGCACAAGCTCACCGTTCGCGTTTTCCTGGCGTACTACCGCGTGTACAGCGTGTGCCCGGCGTGCGGTGGCGGACGTCTCAGACCCGAGGCTCTCGCCTTCACCTTGGGCGGGCTTACGGTGCCGCAGGTGCAGGCCTTGCCCATGGATGAGCTGCTGGTTTGGGTGGATACGCATGTCCTGCCGCAGGTGGGGAAGGATCGCTCGCTGGCGCTGGCCGTGCGCGAGCTGCGGAGTCGCGTGGCCTACCTGTGCGAGGTGGGCTTGCCGTATCTGAGCGCCTCGCGGCTCACGCGGTCGCTCTCCGGCGGCGAGATCGAGCGCGTGAGCCTCACTGCGTGCCTGGGCGCTTCGCTCACGGAGTCGCTTTTCGTGCTGGATGAACCGACGGTCGGCCTGCACTCGCGCGATACTTCGCGTCTCATCTCAGCCATGCAGAAATTGACCGCACGTGGCAACACTTTGGTTGTGGTGGAACATGAGGAGGCGGTGATGCGCGCGGCAGACTACATCGTCGATATGGGACCAACCGGCGGCTCTGCGGGTGGCAAATTGGTGTATGCGGGAACCCCGGCCGGGCTGCTCAAGTCGCCGAAATCGCTCACCGGTCAATACCTGACGGGCGCCCGTTCCATCCCCATCCCCAAGAAACGCCGCAAACCATCCGGCATGATTCGCATACGCGGCGCCGAATGCCACAATCTCCACCGCTTCGACGTGGATATCCCGCTCGGCGTGTACACCTGCCTCACCGGTGTATCGGGAAGCGGCAAGAGCACGCTCGCCTGTCAAGTCCTCTACGGTCACGTGCATCCGGAAGAGCTGGACGATGAAGAGAGCGTACGCGTGAAGTCCATTCGCGGGTTGGAGAAAGTGCAGGAAGTCGTGCTGGTGGATCAGAGTCCCATCGTGCGAACGCCTCGTTCCACCCCCGCGCTCTACATGAAATTTTTCGAAGATATCCGCGCCCTTTTCGTTCAGGAGCCCACGGCTCAGGCGCGGGGTCTGAAACCCGGCTACTTTTCCTTCAACAGCGGGGAAGGCCGCTGCCCGCGTTGCGCAGGGCTGGGCATGGAAAAGGTGGAGATGCAGTTCCTCTCGGATATTTTCGTGCCCTGCGCGCTCTGCCACGGCTCGCGCTACACGCCGCAGGCTCTCAGCATCACTCACCGTGGTTTGAGTATGGCCGATGTGCTGGCTCTGGACGTCAAGTCGGCCATTCGCTTTTTCTCCCAAGAAGCCAACGCCCATGGGGAGCGCATCACGGCAGGTCTGGAGCTGCTGCAGGAGGTGGGGCTGGGACACCTGGGGCTCGGGCAGCCCTTGCATACCCTCTCAGGCGGCGAAAATCAGCGACTCAAGCTCGCGCGCATCCTTTCCGAATCGAGCCTCTCTGCCGATGGCCGCGGGAGTTTGCTGATATTGGATGAGCCGGGTACGGGGCTTCATTTTTCGGATTTGGAGGCGCTGCTGGCAGTCTTCAACCGCTTGGTGGCGCAGGGACACTCGCTCCTGGTCATCGAGCACAATCTCGATCTCATCAAATGCGCGGATTACGTGATCGACTTGGGGCCGGAGGGTGGCAAGGGGGGCGGGCGCATCGTGGCTTCCGGCACGCCGGAACAGGTCGTGAAGCAAGGGCAGGGGCATACGGCCGCTTTTCTGAAGCTCGCTCTCGCCGCCGATCCCATTGTTCCGCAGTTGCCCGCCCCGGCTCGTGAGTCGTCCTCTTCCTCGCGCATGATTTCCCTGCGCGGCGCCCGCCACCACCAGCTCAAGAACATCGATGTGGATATCCCCTTGCACGAAATGACCGTGGTCACCGGCCTCTCCGGCAGTGGCAAGAGTACACTCGCCTTCGACATCATTTTCGCGGAGGGGCAGAAGCGTTTTATGGACGTGATGAGTCCCTACGCGCGCCAATTCACCGATCAGATGGAGACGCCGGATATTGATGCGCTCACCGGGTTGCCCCCTACGGTTGCCATCGAGCAAAATCGCTCTCGCGGCGGCAGTAAATCCACCGTCGGCACGGTCACGGAGATATGGCAATACCTGCGCCTGCTCTACGCTAAACTCGGCACGCCGCATTGCCCGCGCTGCGGGGTCGAGGTCGGTCGCCGCTCTCCCGCAGAAATCCACGCCGTCGTGCAGCAGTTCATCGCTCGCAAACCGGCTTCGCTGCTCATCGCCGCTCCGGTCGTGCGCAACCGCAAGGGCCATTACGCTGACCTGGCGCGCTGGGCTGCTCGCAAGCATTATCCTTTCCTCATCGCGGATGGCTCCCTCGTGGCTCCGGATGATTTCACGCCCCTGGATCGCTACTCCAATCACGATGTGGATGTGGTGCTCGCCGAAATTGCGGTGAAACGTAATGCCATTTCCATGAATGGCTCCCCCTGCGACTTCGCGACGCTGCAGGAGTGCATCGATCGCGCCCTGGAGATGGGCGACGGTTTCCTGCGCCTCATCACTTCGCGCAATGTGCAGCGTGCCACATTGCTCGGCACGCGTCTCACCTGCCCGAAATGCGGGGAATCTTACGCCGACCCCGAACCGTCCACCTTTTCTTTCAACTCACCGCATGGGTGGTGTCCCGTTTGCCTGGGGCATGGCTTCGTGCAACAGCGCTCCCATGCCCATCGAGATGACGACGCCCGCACCAGCGAACTCGAAAAAGAACTGCGTTTTGATTTGGAAGCCGAGCAAGCCGCTGAAAAGGGCGAGCTCTCCTGCGTATGTCCTGCGTGCGGCGGGCAGCGTCTGAATCCCTTTGCTCTCGGTGTCACTCTCTTTGGTCGCTCCATCGCTGAGCTGGGCGAGGCGGATGCCCAATCCGCTCTGCGCATGGTGCAGGACTGGCGTTTCAGCGGACGGGAGGCCGAAATCGCCCGCAACGTGGTGGCCGAAATTGAACCGCGCTTGCGCTTCCTGCAGGGCGTTGGCCTCGGCTACCTCTCGATGAACCGCGCTGCCACCACTCTCTCCGGCGGAGAAATCCAGCGCATTCGCCTGGCCGCTCAGCTGGGCTCCAACCTTCGTGGTGTGCTCTACGTCCTGGATGAACCGACTATCGGCTTGCACCCGCGCGACAATGATCGCCTGCTTGCCACGCTCGATGATCTGAAACGCCGCGGTAATACGCTGCTCGTGGTCGAACATGATGAGGACACCATGCGCCGCGCCGACCACCTGATCGACATGGGGCCCGGCGCCGGCATCCACGGCGGGCAGATTGTGGCTGAGGGGTCGCTCGACGAGATCATGCACAACAGCGCTTCTGTCACCGGGCAGGCCTTTCGCCGGACGGATCAACACCCGTTTTGCGGCAAGTGGCTGCCGTTGAAGGATGCCGTCTGGCTCGAGCTCACGGGCTGCCGCCTGCACAATTTAAAAAACGTCACCCTGCGCATCCCCCGCGCTCGTTTCACGGTGGTGACCGGTCCTTCCGGCGCCGGCAAAACTTCGCTCATCACCGATACGCTCGGCCCCGCAGTGCGCCGCGCTGCCGGCGATTCCTCCATCCCCAAGACATGGAAGAGCGCCAAGGGCTTGGACACAGTGCGCGCGCTCTATCAAGTGGATCAAACCCCGTTGGGCAAAACCCCGCGTTCCACCCCCGCCACCTACATCGGCATCTTCGATGAAATACGCAAACTCTTCGCTCAGTCGGCGGATGCTCGCCGCCTCGGTTTCGATGCAAGCCGCTTTTCCTTCAACACCTCCTCCGGCAACTGCCCGGACTGCAAAGGCACCGG
Source organism: uncultured Akkermansia sp. (assembly GCA_947588645.1). Classification (GTDB taxonomy): domain Bacteria; phylum Verrucomicrobiota; class Verrucomicrobiia; order Verrucomicrobiales; family Akkermansiaceae; genus Akkermansia. The sequence continues at coordinate 20,391 of CANPYO010000001.1, forward strand.
CTTCATCCGCCGCGAAATGGATTTCCTGCCGCCCTGCGCCGTGCCCTGCGAGACGTGTCGCGGTTCGCGTTACAACTCCCGCACCCTTCAGGTGCGCTACCATGGCAAGACCATTGCTGAGGTGCTGGGGATGAATATGGAGCAGGCCGCCGCCTTTTTCGAAGGACAGCCCCGCCTTGCCGATCCCCTGCGTCTGCTCTGCGATACCGGTCTGGGCTATCTCACCCTCGGCCAGGCGAGCAACACTCTCTCCGGCGGCGAGGCGCAACGCATCAAACTCGTCTCCGAGCTCATCAAGGGACGTCGTGCCGCACTCACGGCCATTCGGCGCGGACGCACTCTCCCCCAAGACCTCTACCTCATTGAGGAGCCCACCATCGGCTTGCACCCCCAGGATGTCCGTCTGCTCGTCCGGGTCCTCCGCCGCCTCGTGGAGCTCGGCAATACCGTCGTCGTCATCGAGCATAATCTCGAGCTGATAGCCGAGGCCGATTACATCATCGATATGGGACCCTCCGCCGGCGCAGAAGGTGGACAAATTATGGCGACAGGCACTCCCCGCCAACTCGCCCGCAGCAAATCCTCCCCCACGGCCTCCTTCATCCGCGCCGAGCTCGCCTCCGGAATACCCCGTCCGCACTGAAAGCTTGCCTCAAGCTCGTGGGGCGGCTGTGAGTCAACGTACTTCGTACCTCGTAAATGAGCAGCCGCTCTGCGGCCGCTTGGGGCCGTCGGCCACTTTCGCAGCTTCGCGAGCTCCGCTCGCCGAATTTTGCAAATCGTAAATCGTAAATGAATGATTTTGCCTCAAAACAACCTGTTGGGTTTCTTCTCTTCTCGCCCCTCCAGATAATTGACATTGCGGCTTACGCCGGCGCCGTAGGGAGAAGACAGGCGGACGTCCGGTTCGCTCTTGATGAGACGCCCGGATCGGCGGAGCCACCACAGCCCACCCAGCACGAGAAGAATTGATCCCATCACGGAAGCGACCCCCACCGCAATCGGGCGCATTGATGGGTTGTCAATCATTTGGCGCAGCTCATCACCCAGGGTTACATCCTCGGCCTCATCTTCCTCGCGCATTTGGATGGGAATGAGCGGCACCAGCATATCGGCACGCTGCTCCAGAGGCGGAAGCTGCTCGGCCACAGGAGCCAGGCAGGCATTCAGCTCCTGCACGGCAGCCAGCACGCCCTCCACCCCGCCACCGCGTACCAGCGCTGCGTGTCGCACCCTGTCGAGCCAGGCATGGCGGTCGGTATCAGTCAGGTTGAGTTCGTGGTAGCCGAGTTCAATTTGAGGGGAATCGCCCACACCGTACATGAGCATCACCGTATATTCGCCCGGCTGAGCCACACTGCGAGCCAGCGCACCCGCCGCCAGCTCCATGGGTATCTCTTGCCCGGTGCGGAAAAAAGCAATGTACAGGTGGTAGCCGGAGTTCGCATTCACTCGGCGCAACGTGTATTCCACATCCTCGCGTTCCGGCCTGTTCAACAGCTCTTGCGGGTCAAGGATACTCTGCCCCTGTGCCGAGGTGTAGCCCTGGTAGAATCGCTTCGAGATGCGCTCATCCTTCGGCGCGCTGTCGCCCACGGGTGGCGGAGGCGTTCCCCCTGCATCCGTCAGCATGCGGTACGCCGCGGGTATCTCCCCCGACAGCAAATGGACATAATCCCCATGGGACCACTTCGGAGCCGCATGCGGTGTCGCGGGGTTGCCGCCTTCTTCCTTTGCCTCCGGCTTCGCAGGCGTCTGTGCGCCAGGATCCTTCCCTCCCTCTGTCACCTCCTCAGCCGCGGCATCATCCGGAAGCGCTGTCTCGGGGGCAGCCTGCAAACTCCCCGCCAACACGCCCATCGCCACCGCCACACTGCGCATCAAGATCGGCTTGCGCATGCGCTTGTTCACACTGTGCGAACGCGCTGCCAACTGCGTCACAGCAGATTTCATCACCTTGCGCAGCCCCACCGCCGTGGCGCGCTCGCGGAAGTAGAGACGAGCCCCGATGATGCTGCTGTTGATGCTGTCGGGGTTGATATAAGGATCCAGCATGTAGCCCCAGGTGAAGCACGCAACCTCCAGCTGCACATCCAGCGCCAAAATCAACATCCACTCCTGCCTCACCGGCGGCGGATAGGGATGGATGAAATCGCGGATGTTCTTGCGAAGCTGCTTCCACCACTCGCGTATGACTCCGATCCGCTCGTGCTCATCCTCCCGCGAGCGACCGTGCCCCATGGCCAAATCGGCGTCCTCAATGGCTTGCACCGCCTCGCGCTTGCCGAATGATGGATGATGAATCACCGCGTGATTGAGCGCCCAGTGCGCATGCGCTCGAAATTGCTTCATCTGCCCGTGCGAGGTGATGAATATGCCCAGCGCCACGGGTGGAATATTGCGCTCCATATCCTCCAACGCCTCCATGAGTTCCCGCCTCTCACTGTGCGTGAGCACGCCCGCTTCATCCACAACTCGCGTAAACTCCAGAGCCTGTGTCCCAAACACGGCTTCCGCACGCTTCAGACTATACCCACATACCGGGCAGCGCTCCACGGCGCCCGGGTGTATCGTCGCATGACAACTGGGACATATTGGCACGCACCCCTTATATCCTATTTTCCCGCGCGCGTAAAGAACGAATTCGCGCGCAAACGCGGAGCTTGTCCAATCGTAAATTTCCCTAACGTTACCATTTTTTGCAAGTCGACTTGCGGATGACCTCACCGCATGCTCGCTCTTTTTCTGAAAACCAAAGGCCAACCGGTAGGCTTCCGTCTGGCTTTCGCCCTCCGCAATCTGTCGAGCAAATGGCAAATGTTGCTCTTTTCCCTTCTCAGGTTCCCTCTTATGTGTCGCTTTTTTGTCACACTGTTGCATATTTCCTCCGTAACTCGTTTCCCCAAATCGTAATCGTACATAGGCGCCGCCACGCGCCCCGGTCTGCCTTGATTTATTTTTTCTCCAGAAACGCATTTTTTTCTTGCTTACCGCCCCTAAAAAGCTAGAATGAATCTGTGCGTCTGTCGGGGGTGTCCCCGGGCATGCGTTTCTACTGATACCATCGACCCTCAGAAGAATTCTCCCTTACATCATTCTATTCAATCATCATGAAACTTCACCTTCCATGCGGACTTCGCAAGGCTCTGTTGGCATGCCTTGCCGCTTTAGCTGCGCATTGCCGTGTCCCTCGCACGGTATCGACCGGCACCGCCTTGCTGGGCGTCTTTACCATGCTTTGGGGCGCAGCCTCCCACGCGGCTACTCAGCAGGATCAGGACTCGCCCTTGTCGGAGGACGAGGAAGTTCTCCTTTTGGATGAACCGGACGAGCTCACCTTCGATGCTCCCAACCTGTTGAGTGAGGATGATGAGTATGGCTTGCAGAGATTCCTCGCCGCCAACAACGAGGAAAACGTCATGACGATCTCTCGAGGTGATTCGGGGATTATGCCGGTTGCAGCGCCAGACGGAGCTTTTGAGGTAAATGCTCATGACAGAGGGGCCGGCTCATTGACAGATGCGTACAGCAATCACAACCAGGCGGGAACGACTTGGAATATTAACTTGAAGTCCGGAATCAACTACTTCCCCTCCACCGCCGATCCGATCCTGGCCAATATTTACTTAAGCCAAACCTTGACGATTAACCAGGGATCTTCTAGGACTACTGTGACATTCCAAGGTGCAATTACAGGGGAAAATGGCGCCAACTTGGTGTACGCCTGGGCGGGGGGAGCAAGTGTCGGCTGGAAATTCATGGCTAGTACTCTCGATGATTTCCGTGGTAATATTTCCACTTCAGGTAGGGAAAATGATACTGACGCCGCCCACACATTCACATGTACGATTGAGGGGAGATCGAATACGGGGGCAATCACACTGAATGGCAGGCAAGATGTTTTGGCGCTGAACAACGCCACCATGCGGAACTCTGCCATCAATGTGACTACTCTGAACGTGGCAAATAAAGATGCCTCAACGACCACTGCTACGACATTTGATGTCGAAAATGTTACCGTGACGGGTACGCTGACTACCGCGCCCGGGAGCACAGCGCAGTTCGATTCGGGTAACATTGTGCTTGCCACTGTCACCAATAACGGGACATTGAGCTTGGGAAACACTGCCTCTGCGATATTAAACGGTGTGATGTCTGGCAGTGGCTCCCTGACGATAGGAGGTACGGCATCTTTGACTGTGAGCGCCAATAACAATGTTGATGTCAATAGCCTGACCATGAGCGGCGGCACACTGACGTCGAATGGGACGGGACAGGTGAACGTCAACGGTGTCCTGACCATGAGCGGCGGGAGTATAACGGTGGGTAATCGTCTTTTTTTGAAGGATAACGGTAATACACATTACATCCGAGGGGGAGCAAGCGTGACCGCGGCAGAGATGACCAACGGTCAAGGTCATGTGGGGAATTTGGTGATTGGCGGACAGGTAAACGGGGTTGGAGATGTGACTAATGGCAAGCTCACGGTGGGGAGTGGAGCTTCGACGGTGACGGCTGACCTCCTGAAGGCGCGTACTCTCTGGATCAGTAACGCCCAAACTGTAAGTAATGCGGATAATCGCTCCGTGGTGATCGTTTATGGTGGAGTAAACCTCTACACTAAGTTTGATCGTAGCACGTTAACGGCAACAGGTCTGTCCGGAGATGTGTGTGTCCTGGTCGATGGTGCGAGTGACTTGATTGTGAAGGGGGCCATGCACGGAAATAACAACGCTCTCCTCGAGAGTGTGTATGTGAGAAATAACGCGACGATGACCGTGGAAGGGATGCTCTCCATCCAGAATGACAATAAGTTAGACATCAATGCTGGCACCGTGACCCTGAATGGCGGTTTGACGGCGAATTCTGTGGCTTTGACGCAGGGGAGTCTGACGGCGGGCGGGACAAAGGTGACCGGTACCTTCACCATGGGAGGTGGTGTCACAGCGCAAGCAGCGGTTGACGGGCTGAGTGCTGGTTCTCTGGAGACGCTGGAGAACGGAAAAAGTCTGACCTTGGTGAGTGGGGCGTTGACAATAACGGACGCCGTGAATATATCGGGGGGAGAACTGCGTCTGAGTGGAGGAGCTGTGAGTGTGGCGAACGGGATTGACGCAAGCGGGGGCAAGCTGGTGCTGGGCAGTGTGAGGGTGGCAGAGGATCTGAAGATCACGCTGAGAGACAGCGCCGTCCTTGAGGTGGCAGATGGTGCAGAACCGGGGATTGATGGAATTTCACGGATAACGCTGGGTATCGAGGTGGCGGATGACGCCTCGTCGGGTGGCAAGCTGAAGCTCACGAAGGCCGCCATGGACACGTTGCTTAAGTGGAAAGGACAGATCAACTTCAGCATCACGGGAGCGCCGATCGGCGCCATTTGGGATTACGAGCTCTTCGACGACACGACGGGTTGGTCGAGTGCCGATACCGAGGCTGCCGAGTCTTTCCTGAAGGAGTTCCTGGGAAAGGACATCCTGGAGGGACGAGGAGGCATCACAGTGGATTCCTCAGGCAATGTGCACTACGCCTTGGCCGGAGACCTCACGTGGACCGGTCAAGACGGTGAGACGGGCAGTGTGTGGGATGAGACTGCCAAGAATTGGGAGAAGGAAGGTAAAGAGGCTCAGGTGTTCGAAGACAAAGATTCTGTCACATTCGGCACCGCTGGAAGCGGGCACAGTGATATCATCGTATCCGGTGAACTGACTGCCGGGGATATCCGCGTGGAGGGCGAAAGCATTTACAGCTTCACCGGAGAGGAGGGAGATGATTCGATAAACGCTGTCGGGAATTTGTACGTGAGAGATGGCTCGTCGGCAACCTTTAGTAATTTAAAGTCGTTCAGCGTGGCGGGCGGCACGCTGCAGGGTACTCTTAGGCTTGAAAACACGGGGACAGAGAACAGCCTGGGCAGCATGATCGTGAAATCTGGCGGCGGGATCACCATTGTCGGCGAAACGGCGAGAACCACTCTGACGAGTCTTGATATCGAGGGCGGCTCGCTGACCTCCTTCGGCGCGGGGCAGGACGGCTCCAAGAGCGTCGGCGGCGCGATCACCGTAAATGGGGCGATGACCGTAAGCAACGTCGACGGTAGCGGTGGTCAGGTAGACGTGACGGGCGACTTGTCGGCATCCTCCTTGGTCGTGAGCGGGACCGGGGTGAGTGTGATCGTGTCCGGAACCATGGGGGTAGGCAATTCGGATACGAATGACCCTCTCCTGAGGATCGACCAGGGTGGTAGCGTAACGGCCGGCTCCTTGAAAGGGTTTGGGGGGAATGGTTACGCCGGGCGCATTTTGGTGGGTGGAAACGGCATCGGCACGCTGACCGTGGGCAGCGAAGGAAAAAAGGGCGTGCTTGTGCTTGAGGCGCGCGGGCTGAGCGTGCAGGGAGGAAACTCGAGTGTGACGGTTCATGGCGACGCTTCTCTCTATGGAAGTTACGATAACGATCACGCCCTTCTTGTCACGGGTGCAACAGTGGATATCAGGGGAACCCTGCGTGCTCCCAACTCAGCTGATGATCCCAGCAGCGCCGTGAGAGTGGAGATCGGAGGAAATTTGAGCATCGGGAAAGGGGCGTGGGTGCAGGGTAGCCTCGAGGTGCTGAGCAACTCCAATGTCAAAGTTGATCAGCGTCTCAGTTTGGAGGATAGCAATGACCCAGTATTGATCGTGACGGGCGGCAGCAGCGTGACGGCAGGATCTATTTGGGGGTGGACTGATACCGGGGTCGCCGGACGCCTGACCGTGGGAGATGCGGTGTCCGCCGGTACCCTCACCGTCGGCGTCGAGGGGTATTCCGTGGAAGAGGAGGTACTGAAGGCGAAATCGCTCTACGTGCAGCATGCAAATTCCAATGTTACCATCAACGGGGATGTGAAACTGACCGGCACGACGGAAGACAATAACAATGCGTTGAAGCTCGAAGGCAGCAGCTCCATGACTGTTCACGGGGGGGTGCATGGAGCTGGTGGCGACCCCATGAGTGGCGGCGTTTCGCTCAACAACGGATCCCATCTTACGGTTGATGGCGACGTTGCAAGCGGTGGCAACGTCTCTCTCGGCGGTGAATCTTCTTCTTCGCTCACGGTCGATGGCAGCGTTAAAAGTGACGCCCTCCAAATTACAAATGGTACGGCGACCTTGAAGGGCGGATTGACGGCGAATTCGGTCAGCTTGAGTAATGGGAGTTTGCAGCTGGGAGGAGAGGTGAACGTTTCCGGCGCCTTCACGGTGTCCGGCGGCACGCTCACCTTGGGCGTTGGAACAGGGGCTGAACACCCTCTCACCTCGTTGACCGCGGGCGAGAGGATCAGCTTGGTAGGCGGCACTTTGGATCTGAGTGTGGCGAGTGTGGAAGAGCTGGGCGTGATCGATTTCGGGTGGTTCAACCACGTGGATGTAGGACAACATTACAATAACCAAAATATTCGGCCCTTGCTCAAGGTTGATACTGATAACTTGTGGAAGCTGGCTCATTTGAAATCCAACACCGTCCTGGATCTGGAGGGCTGGAACGGAAGCACAGGATTGCATCTGGTGGACCGCGACGATGTATCCAAGCTGAAAAACGGGGACTCTTTGAATTCTTATTTTGATGCGTTCCTCCACGAGCACCTGCGCAGTCGGGGCCGTGATCAGCGGTACAGTTTGGACACAGACGGCATGCTGACGATTGTTGGTGAGGTGACCGAACTGACTTGGGACGGAAGCGCAGGGGACGCTTGGCGCGCCCAAACAGAGGACAGTTCCGACAACATGTGGAATATGGGGGGGGAGAGCGGCCTCACGGACACTTACTTCCGGAACGGGGAAAAGGTGATTTTCACGACCGAGGGCAAAGAGTATGAAGACGTGTCCACGACTGTGGCGATCGACGGCATTGTGCGACCCGACAGCCTCCAATTCGTTTCCGGAACTTGGACGATCACCAAGGCGCAGGCAGAGGAAGGCGAGGAGGAAAAGACGGCCGTGGTCGTTTCTTACGGTCAGTTGAAGCTGAAACAAGGCACGGATGTCACGTTCAAAGACGTGGACTCCTTGACGGTACTCGGCGCAACCATCGAAGGTCATCTGACGCTGGACTTTGAGGGGACGAGAAGAGTCGACACGGTCAACGTCAGCGCTTTGGGCCGCTTGACCATTAAGACGGGTGATGTGAGCGTGTGGGAAGGCTCTACGGTCATTCACGGCAGTGGCGCTGTGATATTGGATGCCGCCGATCAGGTCGTAACAGTCAATGGAGACAACAATCTCTTTGCCGTACTCCTCGCCGGGGGGGATGCCACAGTGCAGCGTGATAGAACCCACGAAGGCATCGGGAGCTTTGTGGTGGCGTCAGGCACGACGCTTCAGCTCGCAGCCAACGCTGCCACGATCGGCAAGGGGTTGAGCTTGGCGCGTCAGTTGGTCGTGCAAGGTGGCGCCTCCATTCAAGTCGACGCTTCAGTGTTCGACTATGGAAGCAGCCCGTCGGTGATGCATTACAACGAACGCGGTACGCTGGTTCTTGCGGGGGACGGGATTGAAGGGGAAGAGGCAACGGGAGCCCTGAAAGTTACCGCCGAAGAATATATAAAGTGGGCGGTGGAGTTGGCGGACGATGCGTCCATCTATCTGAATGGTGTTACACTGCATTTTGGCGGCGCCGGAGCGTACGCCGGCGCATTTCATGGAAATGGTAAGAGACTCACGGTAAAGGGCGGATCGAGTTCCGTTCTGCAGATTGGAGAAAACTTCAGGATGGTTAATGAGGTCGATGAGCATGGAGGCGGTACGATCGAAATGACCGCGGGAACAAGGCTTCAGCTGGCTGAAGATACGTTGGACATGTCGGCCTATGCGATCGTTCTTAACGGGGGATCGCTTGATGTGCAAAGGACTGCGCAAATTAAGTCCCTGAGCGGAAATGGAGGAGTAAGCTATGCCAATACAAACCAGGTGTTGGAGATTGTCGGCTGGGCTGAAGAGGCGTATACCGGGAGTCTTGCTCCCGGGGGTCTCGCGACAGTCAAGATCGCCGGAGGGGCGCGCTTCCTGCTGGGAGATGGCGCAGCGGTTGGTAACAAGGTGGAGGTTTACGGCACACTCTCTACGGATGATGCGGCGGAGGCTACGGAGAGTGGGGAGCCGGCCTCGCTCGCGGCAAGCGTGAGTAACCTCAATATCGCCGCGGGCAGTGCAGTTGGTCTTGGGAAGAACTCGACCCTGACGGTTAGCAGCAACTTGGCGGGGCTCGGTGGGGGATTCGGGTCCATTGAAGGAAAAGAAGGGAGCATGCTGGTGCTGCGACAGGGGGGTACCGGTGGCACGTTCGGAGGCTGGGTGAGCAGCAGTTTCACGTATGCGGGGGGGGGGCAGTATACGCTGAGCGGCGGCTTCACGGGACCTGAGTTGGTGGTGAACAGCAACGGCACGCTGAATCTCACCGGTGCGACGAGCAGAGAGGAGGGCGAAGCGAGGACTGTCCTCGATCTGAGAAATACTGATGTCGACGTGGCAGCCGGCGCGACCTTGGTGTTGGGAGGCGGATCCAACAACAAAGTGAACCGTGTGTACGTGACGACGACGAAAGAGGTCGAGGGCGGAGAGCAACAGCAGCTGACCTTGAATGGTACGCTGACGCTTCGGGGGACGTTGCTCAACCAGGTGGAAGGGGATCTCACATTGGGAGCGGGTGCGACGCTCAACTATGACAACGGTGGGGCGGGCAGGAATGCTCTCACCGGCGTGTTGACCCTGGATGGCGGTACATTGACCTGGCAAAGGAAGTTGGAGGTCGAAGGATTGGAGAGGGGCACGAGCGGGATGCTGAATGGGGCTGATTCTCCGGAGTTTCTGATCACCGGCAACGTGGGCAGGCACGTGTACGACGGAGTTCTGGGAAACATTGCCGTGACGATGAAGGGCTCGGCGACGCAGGCGTTCTCCGGATCAAGTTACACGAACGCGTTTATCGTGGAGGACGGAACAATTGAATTCTCCGGTGCCGTCGACCTGAGCGGAGCGACGCTCACGCTGAAAAACGGCGTCTTTAGCTTCACCGGCGGGTCTGGCATCGTCGATACGCTCACAACAGGTGATGGGGGGGATAAGCGAGCCTTGGTGCTGGGTGGCGGCGAGCTGTCGGTGGCGAAGCTGGACGGCAGTTTGACGAGTCTCACGCTGGAAGGGGGCAGCCGTTTGGACCTCGGCGACGGTAACGCGCCGACTGAGCCGGTGCTTTACGACTTGGGGACGGTGATCTTGGGGGGCAACGCAACCTTGGGGGGACTGAGACTTGTGGCGGGAGAGGGAGATTTGCCGGAACCTTTGCCGGAACCGACGCAGCTGCATTTCACCGGGTTTGACTACTCTCGAGGAGGGAACCTGACCATCGAGTTGTCGGGAGATGATTTGGGGACGATTGCCCGGAACCGTACGGGTTATCAGCTCTTCCAGATTCGGGAGGGGGATCTCCTCACGGATAAGTGGTGTGATGGCATCAACATCGAGGTGAAGGATAACTCGGCTGGTTGGAATTGCCGCGTGGATTCCAGCGGGTACCTCTGGATTTTGGATTCGACCAATGCCCTCACTTTCGACGGCTTCGAGTACATTGAGGAAGAAGATCGCAAACAACCATTGGACTCCATGACGTGGATTTCGAATGATCCGGATCTCGAGTGGCAGGTCGGCCGTGGGGAGGGGCAGGCTCCTGTGTGGAGCACGTGGCGCGACAACAGCGGCGGGCAGAACGTGATCCTGACGCTTGCCGAGGAGTGGGCCGGGGAGGTCGAACAACCCAAGATGGAGATGGAAGTGTCTCTGGTGGGTGGAGTCAGCGTGCACGATATGAAGGTGGAGGGCGCGACCTTCACGTTCACGCACGAGTCGGACGTGGAGGGCAGTCTGAGCGTCACTGGCAACCTCTCAATTGCGGGTAATGGCGGCGTGGTGGTGAAGGGTTCGACCGTCACTGTGGACGGCGAGCTGACCGGAGTCATAGATGAGGACGGCGAGCTGAGAGCGGGAAGTATGATCGTGGGCGCCGGAGGCCGCTTGGAGACGACCGTTGATGAAAACTACACGTCCAGGATCCTGCTGGAGGATACCGGCACGTTGCAGGCAAAAGGTCAGGCGAAGGTGAAGGTGACCGGTGTGGAAAATCGCATTGAGACTTTCTCGGGAGACGGTAACGAACTTCACCTGGATCTGGTCGTTGATATTGCCACTGGTGCTGCTTCAGGGGATGGGTGGACTCCTGTGAATCAGGATACTTCGGCTTCCGGTAATCTCTATCTCGACAGCGTCAGCGTGAATAAAGGGACGTTGAAACTCGTGGACGTACCGGAGGCCATTCATGTGGGAAATTTGACGGTAGGGAATAATGATCCGGATCACCTTGACAGCATAGCCAACATGTCGGGAGTCGCGGTGGATGGACTCGTGACGGTGAACGCGGACGGGCAACTCGCGCTGGGGACGACGAAGGAGACGACGTTGAGAGGCGGACTGACGGGCGTCGGCGCAATCAGCGGCGGTACGGATACGGCTCATGCCAAGCTCACCTTCGACGGCGCCTTGTCTGAGGCGCAGACCTTCGAGGGCTCCATCACTCGCGTGGATATCACGGTCATCGGCGATGCGAAGAATCAGACCTTGACGAAGCTGTCCGACAGCACTGTCACGGTGGATCAGGGCGGCGCCATTACCTTGGGTGGCGATGGCGAAGACGATGTGGTGAATCTCGAAGGAGCGACGAATGTTTTCCAAGGAACGCTTGCATTCACGGGATCGAACAACACGGTGGCGGGAGGGGAGTCCCTCACCATGGGCAGACAGGGAACCGATGAGACGGAGCCTGCGGTGGGAGTCATCGAGGTGCTCGAGGGCAGCTCTCTCACCATCACCGGCGGTCTGGGGTCGAAAACGGACAACGGCAGCATCACGGGAAGTGGTGTGCTGACGGTGGATACCACGGGAGCGACGAGCTCGGCTGTGACGTTCGGGCAAGGCATCAACGTGGTGAAGAAGGGCGCCGGGGAGCAGAGTTTCTCGGCGGATCTCGGTAGTGGGGGAACCCCGCATGAGGGCGCCATCACGGTGCAGCAGGGGACGCTGACCTTCGGCGGCGATGTGTTCCAGTCCGGGGACGTGACGCTGGCGCACGGGACGACGCTGCATTTCAGTAAGGTCAGTGCGGAGGGCGAGACGGCTCAGGTTCAGTTGGGAGCGATCAATGCCGCAGACGAGGTGCCGGAAAGTTACGAGGGCGCTATCGTCTTCGACGGCGAGAAGCTCACCCTGGGAGCCGGCAGGGAAAGCTTCCTGGGCAGTTTGGAGTTCACGCGCGATGGGGAGACCACCTGGGATTTGGCGGGTAACGTCACGCTGGGAGGGTTGACCGTGGAGGCGGCTGATCAATTGACCGTCGGAGGAGAGGGGCGCCTGACTCTGGACGGTGAATTGGATCTGGGCGACCAGGATCTTGTCGTGAATCTGGTTCCCGGTCTGGCCGTGACGCGGGGCGATGATTTCGGCTACAGAGAAGGAACCACGGGCAGGCTCATTCTGAACGGGGAGGGTCTCGGCACGCCGGTGCACATGTCGCTGATCTTTGACAAGTCGTGGGAGGGAGAAGAGGTTGGCCTTGACGGCAACGTGTTCTACTACGACTTCGGTGCGGAGCATGTCGGTTACGGTGAGGATGCCAGGAATTTCAAGAGCGTCACGGTGAGAAGCGGGGCGCAGTTCTGGCTGAAGGAGACTTATGACCAGTCAGAGGTGGAGACGCAGGCCGGGGTACAGCTGGGGTCGGGTGAGGTGCACATCGCCGGCAAAGGGTTCACAAATGAGGACGGATCTTTCCAACCGAACGTCGTCGGGGAGGGCGAGGATGCATACCTTTCCTACGGCGCGCTGCGCTTGGATGATGGAACCTTGCTCATTGGCGGTTCCCTGGTGCTGGATGAGGATGCGGCGGTGCTCGTAAGCAGTGGCACGGGGACGATTGCCGCCGAGGCGGTGACAGGCAGCGCCCAAGGTGGTGAAGTTCTCACCAAGTACGGCGACGGCACGCTGGAGATCACCGGCTCGGTGTCGGGGCTGGGAGGTATCGCCACTGCGGATGCGGATTCTTCCTCTTCGAGTGACGGAACAACATCCGGCGGAACGTTGATCCTTTCCGGTTCTTTGGATGTGGGCGAGGGCTCCTTCACGTTCAACGCTGATGGACGCGGCGATGGCCCCAGCAGCAGTATTGTGGTGCAGGGCGGCTTGACCGGCAGCGCGAATATCACAAAGACGGGCTATGGAACCCTGGTGCTGGACGGCACGAAGCACGAACTCACGGCCACCGGCAGTCTGACGATCGACGAGTACAGTACGGTTGAACTGATGGGAACCAACAATTTCTCGGGCGTGGTGGTAAATGGCGTTCTGAATTTGGCGGGTACCGACGTCGCCTTGAAGAAGCTCGATGGCGACAGCTCCGGCACGATCGGGTTGGGTGGTAGGACTCTGACCATCATCGGTACGGGCGGTACTTTCAGAGGGTGGATCAAGGAAGGACAGTTGACGATTGATAAAGGCGCTTCGCAAGAGCTCGTGGACGGCGATCCTGACAACTTCGATCAGGTGGATGTTGTGGACAACGGAACGCTGACGCTTTCCGCTCCGAAAACCACCATCAGGAGTCTGTCCGGCAGCGGAACGGTGACGGACGACAAGGCGGAGAGCAGAATCACCTTGATCATCCAAAAGCCTCAAGGAGAAAAGACTTTCGATGGCTCGCTGGAGGATGTCGGTAGCATAACCGTGAGGGGTGGCGTCCAGGGCTTCTCGAAAGCGTTTTCCGGCGCGTTCGCGAACGTGGAGAATGTCGTAGAGGATGGCGTGGAGAAAGTTGGCGTCCTCAAGCTCCTTGGTGCGGACAATACGCTGACCATCGGCTCTCTGGAGGGTACGCTGACCATCGGCGATGATGCGTATGAGGATGCGAGTCTCACGCTGACCGACCAGACGACGACCTCCGGGACGATCAATGGCACGGGTGCGCTCACGCTGACAGGCATGGGCAGCATCGAAAGTTTGATCGAGGGCTCGCTGGCGATCACGTCCTCCGGCACACAGAGCCTCACCAATGTGACCGCTGAGAGCATCGCGGTGGAGAGCGGCAGCATGACCGTAAGAGAAGGCATCACTGTGAATCGGATGAGCGTGTCCGGCGGCAGTGTCTTGACGCTGGAAAACAGTAATGTGAGAGCAAAGGACGAAAGCGCGGTGAACGGAGAGGAACCGCATCTCGATATCGAGGTGAGTGGAGCGGAATCGCGCCTCGCGTTTGCCTTTGGCGATCCCGACCTGGGCAGCGGGATAATAAATCTGACGCTCTCCAGCGGCGCTACGCTGGACATGAGCGAACTCACCGGCCGTGTGGATGGGCAGCATGGGCAGGAGATTCTCCTGAATACGCTCGGCGTGACTGACGGCGGCAACATGACCTGGGCGGACAGCGTGACCGGCAACCAGACGGTGTATGTGGGCACGATGAGCGCTACGGGTGACGTGAATCTCGGTTCGCTGGCGAGCGGGCAGGAATTGCATCTGGAGCATCTGTCCAACGTGACCGGTCACCTGACGGCCGATGTGAGCGGCGGGGGCGTGGTGTACCTGGGCGAAATCTTTGTGGCCGCCGGTGAGACGGGGGGCAGCGTGGCGGTAAGAGGCGGCGACCTGCATGTGCACGCCGTGGAAAATGGTGGTCACGGATCCGCTTTCCACAAATCCGGTTCCGGCGACTTCAACATCGGCAGCAAGGTGGTCTTTGAGAGGAGCACCGAGAATAACTATAACAAGCTGTTTGTGACCTTCTCCGGCGGTCTGACCTGGGGCGGGAAGAACGCGGGGACAGACGTGCTGGGCGCCGGCGAGCTGAGTTTTGACGGCGGGAATCTCGCGTTTGGTTACGATGAAGAAGACAGCTCCTTGTTGAAGATGGATCAGAGTTTGTTTACCTCCGATCTGACCTCCATCTACATCGATCTGAAGAAGATGAGGGTTGAGTCGTTGGAGGGGCGGGGCTTCAGGCTGGGCATTGTCCTGAGCGCGAGTGAGTACACCGACGAAAAGGCTGCAGAATTGCTGGAATTGTTTGCCGGCAATGCCAGTGGTCAGATGGGGACGGATGACGAGGAGGGGGAGGAAGGTGAAGGCGGCGAGGAAGGAAAGGGTGGTTTGATCGATTTGGATGAAAATTACAGCTTCAGTGAGAAGTCTTTGAGTTGGGAGCTTGACGCGGATGGCAACCACTACCTGACCCTGCACGCCAGCGGCATCGCACTGCTGGACGTGAAGTACTGGGATCAGCGCTGGGATGCTGCCAATTATTCCGCGCCGAACAGCGGCATATTGGAGAAGACCCGCTTCCACGACTTCGGTTCACTTTCCGGCAATACGGGTTCCTTCCTGGATAGCACGCTCGCGTTGGCTGACACTCCCTTGTTGAAGGATGGTGGTCATAATGACGCAAATGAGTCTCGCACGGTTGTATGGGTGGACAGCGGAGCGGATGTGTGGAACGGTTCAGGCGTGAACACGACCCGGGCGACCATTGTTGGCGGAAGTGTCCATAAGACGGATGAATCGGTGTCGATTGTCGGCGTGGTGGACAGCTTCGACAGCTACATTTGGTACAACCCGGTGCAACCGGCGGACACGGATCCGGCAGATGACGCGGCGGCAGATGAGGAGTCTCCGATGCCTCCTTCGGATACCACGGCGCACGTGCACATGCTGGTGGGCGGGTCGGTCTGCACTTGGCTGAGCCCATCGGAGGACGAGCGCGGCGGCTTCAAAGGAATAAGCCACATCCAGATGGAGAATGGCGCGGTGGATTACATCGTGGGCGGTAACCACGTGAACAACAGCGCCTTCACCTTTGACGGCGACAGCTACATCTCCGTCTTCGACGGCAGCGTGCTCGGCTCGGTGGTGGGCGGCAGCACGCTCACCGAGGGCAGTGCGAGCGGGGCAAACGGGTACGCCTTCTCCGGCGATTCCCACGTCAACATCTACGCCGTGCTGAGCAATGCGAAGGACGCGGAAGGCAAGGATCTCGTGCCGACAATCTCCTCCGCCGTCTCGACTTCAGAGAGTACACAGGCTGCGGAAGGTACGGCCTTTACCGCGGTGGTGGGCGGCAATGCGTGGATCGGCTTCGCTACGGCTGAGGGCGCTCAGGACGCCGTGACGACCTTCAACGGCAATTCCCACGTCCTTGTTGACCTGGTGGATTCCCAGTATCAGCTGAATGGCGGGGATGCTCCGACGGAAAAACCGGCTCCGGATGCGGAAGGTTCCTTCGACAAGGCCATCGTGGGCGGCAACTACACGGCCTTCCGGAAGGATGAGAATGGAGCCCGCTCGAGCTCCACGCAGTTCCTCGGCAACACGGACATCTCCATCACCGCCAACGAGAATCACACCTTTACCGCGGGCATCAACGGCGCAAGCCGCAGTGCGCGCGCCGGCGAGGGAATCACTCTCTTCGGCATTGCCGATCTCGCGCCCGAGAAGCCAGAGTTGCGCTCCTCCACGAACATCACCATCGATGGCGGTACGTACCGGGAGGCCATCGCGGGCGGCTTCTGGTTCGAAGAGAGCGCCACGGGCGACCATGCGGCCGAGTTCTACGGCGACACGCACGTCACTTTGAATGCGGGCAACTTCTCCCGCGTCGTGGGCGGCAACTACAACCTGGCCGGTGGCGCCGGCGCCTCGGAAACGACGATGGGCGACACCCACGTCTCTGTCGCGGGCGGAACCATCGCGGGCGGCTTGCTGGTCGGCGGCGATTTCTACAAAGACGATAACGGTCAGAGCAATGTCCGCACGGGCAACACGAATGTCGAGATTTCTGGCGGTGCGTTTACGGACACTTCCATCGTGGGCGGCGACTACGCTGACTTCTCCGGCACAACGACCGGCAACGCGAGCATTCAAGGCAATGCCAACCTGATCATCGGATCGCCCGATGCGGACAACGCCGCCATCACGATCAAGGGTAAGCTGGTCGGCGGCAGCATGGTTCTTGACGATGGAAGCGGAGCCCATACGGTGGATGTGCAGAGCAGCACGATCACCGTGAACAGCGGAACTATCGAGGGCGTGGTGATCGGCGGCAGCTACCAGAGCGACCACAGAGCGGGTGAGTCGCCTGCCATGAACACGCTGAGCAGCGAGAGCATCGTCGTCAACCTCGACGGCGGCGTCATCACCGGCAACGTGTACGGCGGCCATTACAGCGAGGTGGCGGACCACGCGGACGCGCTGGAGCTGGGCACGGTGGAGATCAATGTGAACGGCAGTGAGGTGACCGGCAATATCGTGGGCGGCAATTACCTCGCGGCGGTGAAGGATTCGGAAGCTGCGCCGGGGGGTGCGGTGACCATCAATCTGAACTCCGGCAGCGTGAGCGGGGATGTGTACGGTGCGGGTCACCATGCAGCCGCCTCCCTCAGCGGTGAGGAGGCTGCGCTCAACGCGAGCGTGGCGGAAGTGGTCGTCAATCTGAGTTCGGACTTCGTGTTCGCGAGCACTCCGGAGACCGAGTCCCATCGCCTGAGCGGCGGCTTCCTCAAGGCCTCCGGTAACGAGAAGCTCGATGCCTCCTCGGTGGATCACGCCGTGCTCAAGTTGACATCCGGAGGGGTGTACACGAATCTGACCGAGGTGACCCTGCAGGACTTCGATGAGGTCGTGCTGGGCTCGACGGCTGCCGTGTCTGACTTCTCCTTGACGCAGGACGCAAAGGGCGTGGGAACCTCGTACCGGGACTACGACGCGGACGGCATGAAGGTTCGCACGGTGGATGCTCTGCTCGTGCGCCGCGATGAAAATGCGCAGGACACTGCCCGCTTCACCGTGAACGGCAATCTGGATATGACGGGCGCTGCCACGCGGGCGCTGGATGTGAGCGGGGCCGAGATGCGTGTGGGCGCTGTGAGCGGATTGCAGACCCTGCTGGTGCATGACGGTCGCATGACGGTGGATTCCGAGCTGAAGATGGTGGACGGGCTGCACATCGACTTGGAGAACGGCTTCAGCAGCAGCTACGGCAAGGATGAGAGCCGCGCCTTCCTCCGGGCGGGCAGCATCGATATGAGCCAGTTCTCCGCCGACAGGAAGGTGAAGCTGACGGTGTCCGGACTGTACGAGGGAGGCAGGGTGCACGAGGGCTTGTTCTACCTGGTGAGCGGCTTCGACCCGGAGCAACAGAAGGGCTTTGCGGATCTCTTTGACGCCGAATTCCTCAAGACGTTGGAGACTCAGACCAACGAAGCTCTCCATGAAGGCGAGTCCGGTTTCAGCTGGAATGGCGAGGGTGAGGGCTACTACTTGGATCTGCAGGAGCGCGCCGGCAGCCTAGTGCTGAGTGTCCGCTTCGGCTCCCCGGACAAGTGGTTCTGGAACGGTCAGGTCGGCTCGGAGCATGATGTGGAGGCCGGCGTCTGGAAGGGCAATACGAATGACAACTGGAGCAAGCTGGATCAACCGGGTGCCGAGGGTGGCGAGACGCCGAATCAAGCCCCGCTGGTCAACTTCACGGAAGGCGCCAGCAACGCGAACGACGGCGTTGTGCGCATCGAGGGAACGGTGACGCCGGGCGGCATCTGGGTGCAGGGTGGTGAATACACCTTCCGCGAGTCCGACAAGGGCGGCAGCATCGAGCTGCGTTCGCCGCAGATCAGACCGGGTGATCCCAAGGAAGATCCTGACAGGATTATCGGCAAGATTGTGGTGGGTGGCGTCGATGATGCGAATTCCTTTGCCTCGTTGGATCTCCAGATGGGCACGACGTTGGTGCCGGAAGTGGAGATGCGCGATCGCGGCGTGTTGACGCTGAGCCACGAGAATGCCATTCAAGACAACACGAGGGTGTCCTTCCTGGGCGGTAAACTCGTGATCAACGAGAAGGTTTCCGAAATCCGGCCGGATGGAAGCGGTGAGCTCTGCTACACCGGGAATATGGGCGCACGCCTCAACTTGGCGGACGACAACATGCTCATCATTCAGGTGGGCAGGTCCTATGAGGGCTTCCTCGCCGAGTTGGCTGCTGCCCCCGCAGGTGCGGCGGAATTTTCCGGTTCCGGGGAATCCCCCTATGCCGCGCCCGAACAATCGCTCGTCATGGGCAATATCAACACCGCCCTCAATGCGACTGAGGGATCGGATGGTATGCGCAAGGCTTTGTATACCAATGGTGTAGAGAAGAGTGGGCGCTATAAGCTGACCATGGCCTGGAGGGAGACGGGCACGGATGTGACCCTCAGCTCCAACATCCGCGCGCAGGAAGGGGAACTCGCCTACGAGATCGGCACAGCGGCGGATGGCGAAATGACGCTGCCCGACGGTGTGACGGTGGTGCGCGGGGCGACCTTCAGCATGTTCGCTACGGCGGGCAATGTGACCCTGGGCTCCTTCACGAGCCGGGATCGAGCTTCCGGAGAGATGGAGAGCTTGATTGGGGACATGCTGGGCATGGATGATGTGGCGCGCGTGTCGGTAGGCTCTGCGGATGACAAGGCGACGTATTCCTTCACGGGAGACAACTCTTCCTTCAGCAACGGAGCGATCCGCCTGGTGGGCAATGGTTCCTCGTCGCTCGCACGGGCGAAGGATTTGAAGGCTATCGGTGCGGCGACCTCGGCGCAGAACGCCCATGTGCGGCTCGAGCTGCAAGGGCGCGCTCTGGAGTTTGACGCCAAGACGGAGACGGGGAGGAGAGGTCTTGATCTTTACCTGACCGGCATGGATGTGAGCGGCGACAACGCCAGCTTCCTGGGCGGGTATAGCTTGGGGAATGCGGCCAACGCGCGCATCAACGTGTATGCCTCGACTCTTACCGGCGATGGTGTGCTGGCCAATGCCTGGGGCAAGGATGCCAACGGCGAGGGCACGGTCTCCACGGCCTTCCACCACTCTTTCACCGGCGATATGGCCGACTTCCACGGGAAGATTGTGGCGGGCGCCTCAACGCCCGGAGGGCAGAACAGCGCTTCCGACTCCAGCTGGACGCTGAATGTGCAGAATGTTGCGGAGGATCACGACTACGACTTCAGTCTGGGCGGCACCGGCAAGGTGACCATGAATGCGGGTGAGTCCGCCATCACCCTGACCGGGCAGGTCAGTGACCTGGTGAGCCTGGAGAACGCCGGCAGTGGCGATGTCGTCCTCAAGGGGCAAAACTCCACGACCGGCGCCCTCATTACCGGCGACGGATCGGACGAGGCAGTCGCCGGCGGCTTTGTGCTGGACGGCGGTGCGACTTGGAGCGGTACGCAGCTGCAAGGCCATGGAACCTTCACGCTCAAGCAGGGCACGCTGACCAACGGCGGCAGCTTCACGAAGGATGAAAACGCTTCCGTCGTGGTGGACGCTACCGGTGTGGTTGACGTGAAGGGTATGAAAGCTGATACGCTCGGCGATATCACCGTGCACGGCGACCGAGGCGGACGTCTCTCGAATGTGCAGGGTACGCTGGGTACGAGTGGGCGCAGGGTCACACTCGTCTTCGACGAAGCCAACCTGAGCGGGGTGGGCGAGGATGCCGACGGTTTGGTCTCCTTCACCGGTAAGGGCGGTTCGCTCGTGGTGACGCAAGACAGCCAGGCAGAAACACCGGACAGCGGTTTGGTTCTCGACTTCTCGGAGGGGGGATTCGTGGATGTGCTGAAGAGCCACAGGGTCGAGGGTGCGCAGACCGTGCTGCATGTCGTGGAGAACGGAACGCTGAACCTCGATGCCGTGGATGACGGCGATCTGCTGCGCTTCCTGACCAAAGATTCCTCCGGTTACGGACAATTGCTCTCCGATCTCGGTTTCACCCTCAATAAGAGCGGCGCAACGAGCGGCAACCTGTTGCTTTCCGGTGTTTCGACGGACGTGTACCTGGTGCTCGGCGAGCCCGGCGGCGACGACGACGATGTGACTGTGGGCGCTGTCAACGACGCCTTCGATCGGAAGAAGGCTGTGGTGGTCGATCAGAACACCGGTCTGACACTGCGCTTCGATGACAACTCCGGCGACGAGGTGACGCTGCATAATCTGGTGGGCCTGGTGGGCTCCTCGCTCAATGTCGTCGATGATCGCGAGAACACGCAGGGAACCGTGACCGTTGAGCTGAATAACGAGACCTGGGAGAACGTGGACGGCTTCGGCTACGAGCAGGGGCAGGTGCAGGATGACAGAGGGCATGTCGTCGGAACGGGCGCGCCCAACGGAACGGAAGGCTTCCGAGTGAAGGGGCAGGATACCACCTTCGAGGGCACGATCACAGGCGATGCGGCCGTGGTCTTCGACAAGACGGGCGACGGCCGTCTCACACTCGGCAGTGATCAGAGTCACCAAGGTTCGACCGGCGGCGTGAACGCGAAGGGCTCCTTCCGGATCTCCGATGGCTCCATCACCCTGCAGGGCAACGGCCTCGACGGAAATGGCAACACGATGGGAGAGCTCGTCTTTGCCTACGATTTGACTTCCGACGAGCGGACGGACGACAACACCGGTCTGACGCTCAACGAGGGGATTCACCTCACCGTGCACGGTATGCACGAAGAGGGCAAGAACGGCGCTGAGAACGGGATTCTCGGCGGCGATGTGACCCTCAACAAGGACAGTGTGTTCACCTTTGACAACTCGGCTAAACAGGAGGGATCGGTGCTGCATGACACCACGTTTAAGGCCGGTTCGTCGGGCGGGTTGCTCGTTGTTGGAGGCACGACTCCCGTCGGCGATGGAACCACTGCCCAAAACGGCTCCAGCCTGACCTTGGACAGCGCCAATTCCGGCATAAGTGGGGTGGACTTCCAGGTGAAGGATGGCGCGGAGGTGACCATGAGCAACGGCGCAGAGGTGACGAATAGCAACATCACTGTCAGCGGCAAACGGCAGACGTTCAATGAGAACGGCGAACTGACGACCAAGGGCAGCTTGCTCGCCATGGAAGGTAAGCCTTCGTCTTCGTCCATCGGCGGCGCAGGCGACATCACGGTGCAGGAGGGAGGTGAGCTGGCCCTCCGTGGAGGTGCGACCATCGTCGGCGAGGATAAGAACATCACGCTGACGGGCGAGGGATCCAAGTTATCGGTGGATGACGAATCCTCGTTGGCCGTCTCGGGCAAGATGTCCGTGAGCGATCGCAGTGAGCTGGATCTGAATGGCAGCTCCGGCAACTCCATCGGGTCGCTCACCGGTACCGGCGTCATTTCCGGTAACCAGGGGGCTCAGCTGACCATCAAGGGGCCGGGAGAAAGTTCCTTCTCCGGCACGCTCACCAGCGATACCAAGCCGTCGAACGGTCTCAAGAGCCAGGGCGGCAAGTTGATTGTGGAGAACGGCAGCCGTCTGACGCTCGATCATGTGACGATGGAAGCCAGGTGGGATTTGCGCGTGAACGACGGCGGCTACGTCGGTCTGTTCGCGGATAAGAGCTCTGCGGACTTCGGCAATATCGAGCTGGCGGGCGGCGGTGAACTCGAACTCGGCGACATCTCCGGCGGATTGAGCGGCACCCTCTCTGTGGATGATCAGAATGGCAAGAAGGGCAAACTGAGCATCAACGTCGGCGATGGCAACGGCGATGTGAGCCTGGATGACCTCGATATTGTGGGGGCGGATGGTAAGAGACTGTCGGCTCAGCAGGCAGCCGGCAAGCTCGAGGTGGACTTCACCGGACGCGGTTCCGATCACTACAACGGATCGCTCCAGTACAACAGTCAGGATGGCTGGTACATCTACATGAACCGCAAGTCCTCCAATGGTTTCCTCAGACCCGGCATGCACAAGAATGTGCGCGCGGGCGCCAATCTCGCGTGGAATGTGGATGATCCGCTGAGCAAGGCCAGTCAGTACGTGAACGGCGCCGGCGCTTTCGGCGACCTGTACATGCTGTTCAAGTCCATCGCTGAGGGCTACGGCATCGTGGATCAGACCCTCGCTGACGCGGGATTCTCGAACCCGACCTCGATGGAGAATATGGACCGCACCCTTGCGGCGATGGCGGGCAGCTCGGTGGCGACGCTCGGCTCCGCGAGTCTGCAGGATGTGAAGCGCCAGTTGGAGAGCATACGCAACCGCTCCACCATGTTGGGCGACGCGAGTGTGAATGCGGATCCGGGCGCCAGGAAGATTCACGCCTGGGTGAATGCTGAGAGCGGCTATCACAAGGTGGATGCCGATGGCTGGGCTCCCGGTTACACCCTGGATGGTTGGGGCGGTACCCTCGGCGGCAGCGTCGACTTCAGCGCCTCTACCAGCGCCGGCTTGGCTATCACGGCCATGTACAACAATTTGAAGACCGATTCGGCTGACATGGGCAAGGGCGATATCGACGTCACCTACCTCAGCGGCTACATCCGCATGCAACAGGGCGCCTGGAGTCATACCTTCCTCGCCACGTTCGGTTCCTCCAATGTTTCGCTGGATCGCACGGTCTCCTACGGCCTCGGCTCCGGCTACAGGACTCATGGCGAGACGGACGGCTTCTCCACCGGCTTCATGTACGAGGTGGCCCGCACCAGCATGCTCAATGAACGAGGCACGGTTGCTCTCCAGCCGGTCTTCAATGTGCAGTACCGCCACTCCAAGATCGACGGCTACGACGAAACGGGCAGCGATGCCGGCTTGCGCGTCAATGAGGCCTCTGCCGATATGGTGACCTTCGGCCTCGGCGCTCGCATGCAGTCGGTCATCAGCGAGAATGTCTTTGGCAGAGCCTCGGTGTTCGAAGCTCGGGCGCTTGTCAAGGCTGATGCCGGCGATGACGCCGGCGAGGCCAGCAACTCGCTGCTCCACGGCGACTTATCCCAGGACGTCGAGAGCGCCAGTGTCGGCAAGATCGGCCTTGAGATCGGCGCCGGCCTGACCCTGCCCATCGGCAGCAACGGCGGCACCATCTTCGTCGACGCCTCGGCTGAGTTCCGCTCCCGCTACACCAACCTCAACGCTAGCGCCGGTTACAAGATCAGCTTCTGACGAAGCCAATCTTGTAACTATGTACGATGTACGAGGTACGATTTGGAAAGTTCGCGCGCCTGCGGCGCGGGCGTATCCAAATCGTATCGTAAATCGTAAATCAAAATGTTTCTCCGCGCGTTATTTTCTTCTTGCATTCGCGGGGGATGAGAGTATACTGTGCGCGAGTTCAAACGCAGTATGGATACGATACGCACATTTACCACGGGAGAAGGCAAGACGGCGCGCTATTATTCATTGCCGGCTCTGGCGGAGCAGGGATACCCCGGCATTCGGCGTATGCCGATATCGCTGCGCATTGTGTTGGAGAGTGTTCTGCGCAACTGTGACGGGTTGCGAGTGACGCAGCAGGACGTCGCCAATCTCGCCGGTTGGCAAGCTGGGGGAAAGGCGGACTTTGAGGTGCCCTTTACGGTAGCGCGCATCATTCTGCAGGATTTGACCGGGGTGCCGCTGCTGGTGGATTTGGCGGCGATGAGGGATGCGGTGCAGGCGCGTGGCAAGGAGGCGGGGAAGATGGAGCCGCTGGTGCCGGTGGACTTGGTGGTGGATCATTCCGTGCAGGTGGACTGGGCGGGTTTTCCCGGCGCCTTGCAGAAGAACATGACGCGTGAGTTCGAACGCAATGCCGAGCGCTATGAGTTCCTCAAATGGGGGCAGCAGGCGTTCAACTCTTTTTCGGTGGTTCCTCCCGGCACCGGCATCGTGCACCAGGTGAACTTGGAGCGACTCGCCCGCGGTGTCATGCAGCAGGGAGATGTCTTTTACCCGGATTCTCTGGTGGGCACCGATTCTCATACCACCATGATCAATGGCCTGGGTATTGTGGCCTGGGGGGTGGGCGGTATCGAGGCTGAAGCGGGCATGCTCGGTCAGCCGATCACTTTCCTTGCGCCGGAGGTGGTGGGCGTGCAGCTTACGGGGAGCCTGCGCCCGGGTGTGACGGCGACGGATCTGGCGCTGCGGGTCACTCAGATGCTGCGGGCGCATGGCGTGGTGGGTAAGTTTGTGGAATTTTTCGGGGAAGGCGCAGCGGCGCTCTCTTTGCCGGATCGTGCTACGGTGGCCAACATGGCTCCGGAATATGGCGCGACCATGGGCTTTTTCCCCATGGATGAGGTGAGCGCGGACTACCTGCTGTCCACCGGACGCAGCCGCGAACATGTGGATACCTACATCGCCTATTATCGGGCGCAACAGATGTTCGGCGTGCCGCAAGCGGGGGATATCGATTACAGCACGGAGCTGACGCTCGATCTGGACAGCGTGCAGCCCGCCGTCGCAGGTCCCCGCCGTCCGCAGGATCTCATCCCGCTCGCCGAGCTGAAGCAGAGTTTTTCCCGCATTTGCGAGAGCACCTTCGGTCGCCCCGCGAGCGCGGAGACCGTGCGCGTGCAGATGCACGGCAATGCCGGTGATCCGGATGCCCCTGAGGAGCATGAGGTGGAGCTGCGCGACGGGTCTATTCTCGTGGCGGCCATCACCAGCTGCACCAACACCAGCAATGAGGGGCTCATGCTCGCCGCCGGCATTCTCGCCAAGAAGGCTCTTGCTCTTGGCTTGCACGTGCCCGCATACGTGAAGACGAGTATGGCGCCCGGTTCGCGTGCGGCCGCTCACTATTTTGCGCACACGGAACTCACCGCCGCGCTGGATGCTATCGGCTTTTCCATCGTCGGCTACGGCTGCACCACTTGCATCGGCAATTCCGGTCCCCTCAACAGCGCTATCGAACAGGCAGCGGAGCAGCGTCCCTTCATTTCCTGCTCCGTGCTGTCCGGCAACCGCAACTTTGAGGCGCGCATCCATCCGCGCGTGAAAGCGAACTTCCTCATGTCGCCCCCTCTCGTGGTGGCTTTTGCGTTGGCGGGACGGGTGGACATCGATATGGAGAACGAACCGTTGGGGCACACCCCGGACGGACAAGCCGTGTATCTGCGCGATGTTTGGCCTACGCCGCAGGAACTCGCCGACGCCCGCGCGCGCGCCTGCACGCCGGAGGAGTACCTCGACTGCTACTGCTCGCCCGCGCCGGAGTGGGATGCCATTCGCCCGCCGAAGGGCGCCACTTTTGCCTGGCATGCGGATTCCACCTACATTCACCGTCCCCCTTTCTTCGATGCCTTCACCGGGGAAAAGCAGCCGATTCACGATATTGTGGAGGCGCGTGCCCTGGGCATTTTCGGCGATAGCGTGACGACGGATCACATTTCCCCCGCCGGCGCCATCAAGCCCACAGGCCCGGCCGGACAATTCCTCGCCGAGCACGGTGTGCAGCGGCGCGATTTCAACACCTTCGGCTCGCGCCGCGGCAATGATGAGGTCATGGTGCGCGGCACCTTTGCCAATGTGCGCATCCGCAACCTGATGACCCCCGGTATCGAGGGCGGCTACACCCTCTATTTCGGCACGCGACCCGTCAACGAACCGGATGTGCCGATCTCTTCGCCGATCGGTACCCCCACTTTCATCTACGATGCCGGTATGGCGTACAAAGCCGATGGGGTGCCTGCTATCATCATCGGCGGGTCGGATTACGGTATGGGATCCAGTCGAGATTGGGCTGCCAAAGGAACTGCTCTGCTCGGCGTGCGGGCGGTCATTGCCAAGAGCTTTGAGCGTATTCACCGCTCCAATCTCATCGGTATGGGTGTGCTCCCGCTTGTTTTTGCTCAGCCGGACGATTACGACCGTGTGCGCGACCTGAAGGACGCTCTCTTCTCCATTACCGGCTTGAGCAGCGATATAGCCCCGCGCGCCGCCGCTACCCTGCTGGTGCAGCCGGCTCAGGCTCCGGCTTTCTCTCTGCCGCTCATTGTGCGCCTCGATACGCCTATCGAGCGGGAATATTTCCGCGCCGGAGGCATCTTGCCATACGTCCTCTCCCGCTATTGCTAAAACACAAGACCTTTACGATTTAGAATTTCCCGCACTTGCGCGCGAATTTCTCAAATCGTACATCGTACGTCGTACATCGTACATGGGCGACGCTAGTCGCCACCGCCCACGCCTTCCGCTTACGCTTCGCATTCCCCGCGCCTTCGGCGCGCTGTAATCCAAATCGTAAATCGTAAATCGTAAATGCCTTGCGTTTACCGAAAGCGAACAAAGATGGGCGTCCTCGGTGGGGTGTCAGTGGTGTCGAGCGATTCGATGTGGTCGGAGGCAACCCATCCGCGCAGGCCGGTAGCGGTCTCCACATAGGAGAAGGAACCACGGCGAGCGAGCAAATGCAGCGGGGAAGAGGGGGTGAGCTGGAGAGTTGCTGAGGCATCCGGCGAGGCGGCGGTGTGCAGAGGGGTGCCGTGCAGCACGTAAGCTAGGTCTGATGCGGGCAGGGAGGAGAAATCTGCCGAGTCGCGCGTGGCGTAGTAGAGCCAATTCAACGCGCAGAGCAGACTGAGAGCGGCAAAGAGCGCCGTAGCGGATGTGAGCCAAGCTGACCGTCGGCGCATGAGCAAGTGCAGCGCGATGCAGAGCAGCAGGACTGCGGTGCAGACGATGCCGGCAATCCAGAGTTGTCCGCAGGAGAGCAGAGTGAAGATATGATGCACGCCGGAACGCACCGGAAGCAGGGCGCCTTCCTTGCGTTGGATAAATTCGAGGTTGGCGCGGGCTTCGGGAAAAGTGGGGTTAATTTGCAAGGCTCGGGCAAAGCTGAGAGCAGCGGCGCCCGGTTTGCCGAGGCGGTACTGGCAGGCGCCTATGTCGTAGTAGAGGACATCTGCGTCCGGGGCATTGTCGCCAAGATTCTTCTGCAGTTGTTGGAGTTTATCGAGAGCTTGGGAGTACTGCCGGGCGGCGTAAAGCTCCTGCGGAGAGCCGTCATTAGCGGTGGAGAAAGGCAGCAGGGCCAGCAACGTGAGACATAGCACCCCGGTCGCGCGCATCAGGGCTTTGCGCACGGCTTGCAGCATGGCCGCACGCTCATCCTTCGGCACAATGGGAGATGCTTCGGGGCGGAACGCTTCATCATCCCGGCGTTGCAGGATGCGTTGCAACTCCTCATCGCGCGCTTCGTCGGGCACTTGGGCCTCGATAAAGGCGCCGATGCGTTTGAGGAAGGTGAGGGAGTCCGGCTCGGAAGAAATGGCGGCGAGTTCGTGCTCGCGTGCACGCTCGGCAGACCTGCCGGCCAGAAGACGAGCGCTGTATCGCCAAGCCAGATAGATGAAGATGAGGAGAGCCGGCAGGTAAAGCAGATACCACAGCGCGCGCGGCAGAACGAAGGTTCGCCGGTCTCCACTGCCTACGGGGATGAAATCGTAAATATCCGTGAGTTCTGCGACGGGCACCGTGCCTGCCGGTGGCGGCGTGGCGGCCGTTTGCACCAAGGCGGGTCCGGCAGAATTTGTCTCGCGCCAGGGAAGGGGAATGGGCGGTGAGATCGCACGCTTGTAGGCCATGGCCTCCGGATCGAAATAAGCGAGGGAGAAGGCGGGAATGCTGTCCACTTCCGTGACGGGGCGCATGAGTTGGGAGAAAACCATGCCGATGGTTTCGCCGGTGGCGGAAATGATGGGTTTACGAGTGGCGGGCACGAGCTTCCACTCATCCGTCATGTCGGGAGCCGGGCAGGCGAGCTGCTGCAGATTGCCCGTGCCATGTACAGTAATTTGCACCTCCACAGCCTCGTTCATGGCCAGGGAGCTTGCATCGCATTTTGTGGAGATCGTGTAGCGTCCCACGGTGTCGCTGAAGTTCGCCGGGGCTCCGGGAGGAAGGGGCAGAGCGGAAAGTGTCAGGGTGGGCAGGGGAATCTCCTCTTGTCCCACGGTGAAGAATCCGCGTTGGCGAGCCAGTAAAATCTTGCCGGTAATGTCCGAGGCGCCCTCGCGGAAGGGAGTGAGTTCCCCGGAGAAATCCGCCGTGCGCCAATCCTGCCTGTTTGCGAAGGCCGTGGGATTCTCCATGATCTGTCCCTGCACCATGGCGAGCACCCCTTGCACGGCGGGCTGCAGCGTGCTTACCTTGACGCCTACGGAGTGCATCTGCGGCAGATTGCTCACAAAACAATCTTGCGGGAAAAAGAGCTTGAGAGAGGCTTTGACGGGTTGGTGCACGTAGGGATCCTGCGGGTGCGTGTACCAGAGCGCTCCGTAAGGTACCGGGGTGTTGTACCATTTAATTTGCGCGGTTGAGCACACTTGAAGCGGGGGAACTTTGACCGTCTGCTTGCGCCCGCTTCGGTATTCCACGGTCAAATCCGGAATTTGCAGGGTTCCGGTTTTGTCCGGTCGCACCAAGATCGGCAGGATTTGCACCATGGCGCGGTTGGCATCCAGCGGATTGGCTCCCGCCTTGGATTGCAAAATTTGCACCCCGGCGAATTGCACGCGCGGCTGCTCGCGGATGGAAAAAATGTCCTCGCCTACCTCCGTGTCCACGAGGTAAAGCAGTACCTGTTCCCCCGGCACTGCCACGCCTGTGGACCAGACCGGTGTCACCTGTGCGGCGGCGTACCAAGCTGCCGCAAGGAACATAATGATGATGCTTTGGATGAATTGTCGCATAGTGTTTAATAATCTTTAAGAGGACGGCGGCGGGAGACGTCCTTGTGCGGAATGGGAGAACCTCCGGTCTCGTCCATGTGCATGCGCAGAATTCCTGCAGCGCGCTGCTTTTCCTTTTGTTCGTCACTCAACTCGGCTTGCTGCATTTCTGCCTGCTGCCGGTCGTCTCGTTGTTCGTCCTGGTTCTGTTGCGGATCCTGGTTTTGCTGCGGATCTTGCTTCTGCTGTTGATCCTGGTTCTGCTGTTGATCTTGCTTTTGCTGTTGATCTTGATTCTGCTGCTGATCTTGATTCTGCTGCTGATCTTGATTCTGCTGTTGATCTTGATTCTGCTGTTGATCTTGATTCTGCTGTTGATCTTGATTCTGCTGTTGATCTTGGTTCTGCTGCTGATCCTGGTTCTGCTGTTGATCCTGGTTCTGCTGTTGATCCTGGTTCTGCTGTTGATCCTGGTTCTGCTGTTGCTCTTGGTTCTGCTGTTGATCTTGCTTCTGCTGTTGATCCTGCTTCTGCTGTTGATCCTGCTTTTGCTGCTGATCCTGGTTCTGCTGTTGGTCTTGGTTCTGCTGTTGGTCTTGGTTCTGCTGCTGCTTGAGACGCTCGATCTCTTCCTCGAGCAATTTGATGAACTTCTGGATTTTTTCCGAGTTATTCTTTGCCTGGATGAGGCCGGAATCCGCTTGTTGAGCATCGCGGTAGGGAGCGAGAACCGACTTGAGCTCATCGACAATTTTTTGCAGTGATTCGGGGGATACTTTTGCGCCGGAATCCTGAGCGTAAAGACGACGCAATTTCTCAAAGCAGGCGTGTGCTCGTTGATTGCCTAGAGCCAGGTGGGTCGCGGCCTGGAGGCGTGAGTCACTCGTCAGAAGAGCCTCGGAAAAAAGCTCTCGAGCTTCTTCGTCCTTTTGCTCTTGAAGGGCTTGGAGCGCCCGAGCGTACGAATCTGCCGGGGTTGAATCGGCCGAAGCATGCTGCGAAAGAAGGAAGCAGCCCGCCAGCAACACGACGCCGCGCCGTGGAGCCTTCCATCCCGTGGCGGCTAGAATGCCGGCGATGATCAGCAACAAGGCAGGAACGGCAAGCCAGGCAAACAAGTCTCGCGGCACACGCCCGGAATCAAAGGTTTCCTCGTGCCGGGTAAGACGCGAAGCTGTCTCGCGAGCGAAAGCGGAAAGATCGGCGCCGGAGCCCATGATGAAGAAATCGCCGTTCGTAGCCTTGGCGAGCCGCTGCAGCGAATCCGTGTCCAACTTGCTGATGACATGCTTGCCGGAGGCATCCTGCCAGAGGCCGTTCTCGCCATGGGGATCAGGGATCGGAGCGCCGGTGGGGGTGCCCACACCTACCGTGATGACGAGCATGTTCTTTTTACGAGCCTCTTCGGCCAGGGAAACCGGTGTGTCCACGGTGTCCTCGCCATCGCTGAGAATGACGAGGGCGTTTGCGCTATCGGGAGCGCTGCGCGTGAAGGTCGCAATGGCGCAGCGCAAGAGTTGGTCGAAATTGGTTCCGCCGCTGCCGGCCCAGTCCCGGTTCACTTGCTCCAACGCATCGCGTAGAGCCGTGTGGTCATGCGTCAGCGGAACGACGAGGTCGGCCTCCCCCGAAAAGATGATGAGCCCAATTTTATCCCCCGGCAGTGCGTCGATGAGTTCGTAGGCTGCCGCGCGGGCTTCATCCAGACGCGATGGGGAGACGTCTGTCGTCTCCATGGATCGTGAGATGTCCAGGGCGATGAGCAGATTGCGACCGGAAGCGGAGGCGCTGCCCGGCTCATAGCCGTTGATGGGACGAGCCAGCGCCAGGATGATGCAGGCAAGAGCAGGGAGGAGCAAAAGAACCGGCAGCAGAGAACGCCACACAGGCGGTTTGATGACCAGCTCCGGGTGCTCGGAAGATACCAGTGAGCCCCAAGCTTTGCCGAGACGCCGCCGCCACAGCAGAACCGCCACTCCCAGTATGACCGGAAGCAGCAGGACTATCAGAATATGCGGGTATAGAAAGCTCATGGCGCAAAGCGGGTGCGTAATTCTGAAAAGCAAAAGCCAAGCAGCAGGAGAATGAGCGCCGCCGACAGAGGGTACATGAAGAGAGGATCAAAGCTCACTAACTTGCGGCGTGTGGCGTCTGTCTTCTCCAGAGAGTCGATGCTGCGGAAGGCTTCCTGCAACTGGGCGCCACTGCCGGCGCGGTAGAAGCGACCGCCGGTGATGGTCGCAATTTCGCGCAGCGTTTTCTCATCGAAGGTATCGACATCTGCCGTGTAACGCGAGAGACGCTCATCCCTGCCGATAGCGATCGT
This sequence comes from uncultured Akkermansia sp., assembly GCA_947588645.1. Lineage (GTDB taxonomy): Bacteria > Verrucomicrobiota > Verrucomicrobiia > Verrucomicrobiales > Akkermansiaceae > Akkermansia. The sequence continues at coordinate 52,229 of CANPYO010000001.1, forward strand.
GAAAATCTTGATGCCGAGTTTGGCGGCCTCCTTGGCCGCATCGACGGGAGAGATGGAGCCGCTGTTGTTCACACCATCCGTTACGAGGATAATGACCTTGGACTTGGTCTCAACGCGCTCGTGCAGACGGGTGGCAGCCCCGGCAATGGCGGTGCCGATGGCCGTGCCATCCGGTTCCACGTAGCCCGGACGGTCCGCTTGCCCGAATTGTCCGGCCTCAGGCAGGTAAAATTGCTCCATGATGTAGCGCAAAATCGCATGATCGAGGGTGAGTGGGCTGCACAGCTTGGCGCGTCCTGCAAAGGCGAGCATGCCGATACGGTCGTTCGGGCGGTCGGCGATAAAGTTTGAGATGACGTGCTTGGCGGCAGTGAGGCGATCCACCGTGGCGCGTCCCGTGCGGCCGCGTTCATCGCGTACGGAAAAGACCATATCGCGCAAGCCCATGGAGCCGGAAAGATCGCAAGCAATCATGATGTCGATGCCGCTCACCTTTTGTTCTTCATGCTCGAGACGCCAACGGGGCTGCGCCAAAGCCACTACGAGCGCAACGGCTGCCAGCGTTGAGCAAATGGGGCCAAGACGTCCGGCCAGAGTGTGAGGTGTACTCAGAAGCGGGCGTACAAATGAAAGCGTGGGTAAGCAGACACTGCCCTCGGCGCCTTCACGCCGGCGCAAAAAGAACAGAGGTATCAGAAGCAGCAGCACCCACAGCCAACCGGGACTGCCCCATTCGAGCTCGCGAGTGCCACTCACCACCGCGAGCGGCAAGAGGGCGTGCAACGGCACGGAGGAGGGCGTGTTCTGCGTCTGCTGCGCGTCGCGAATCTTGCCGAGGAGGTCGCGTGCGCGTTCGATAAAATCGGTCATGGCGGCGGCATCGCCGACATCACTGGCGGCGTATTTGAGATCCGCGAGTTGTTGCAGCAGGGAGAGCATGGGGAGGCGCAGAGGCTCCGGCACGGCAGACAGCGAATCGATGCGGCGGCTGAATTCCTCATGCGTTTCGTACAGGGCAGGGTCCTGGAGTTCTCCTTGCAAGAAGCGGCGCAATATCATCGAAAGCTGCAGGCTGAATTCCCGGAGGAGTTGCGGGCAGTTGGCTTGCAGGGCATCCAGGGCTTCCAGCGCCTGCTGAGCCGGCGTCGTTACGACTTCCGGCGCTTGTGTGCGTCGCCGATACAGGTAGATGTACAGCACGGAGCCGATGAGGGCGATGAGCAGAGCCGCAAGCAGCCACCACACCCAGCCGCTGGCGGCAAACTGCTCTGCCGGGAGCTCGGGGGCAAGCTCCGGTATGGCATCCGGTATGCTGGTGGGCGTGAAGGGCATGGTTTAGCGGAGAAATAGTCGGCTGCGACGCTTGAAGAGTGCGCGAAGTTTGGGCATAAAGTCTTCGTTGGTGAGTAGCTGAAGATGGTCGATGGACAGTTGTCCGAAGAGCTTATCCCAATCGGCAAAATGTGCATGCACCCGCTTGGAATGCTCGGCGCGAAGAGCTGCATCAGACAAATTGGCTGCGAACTGCACGCCCGTCTCGGCATCCAATGCGCAGACGCGTCCGGCGGCGGGCAGGGAGATTTCCAGCGGGTCATTCACGCGCATCGGGATGAGTTCGTGGCAAAAGTTGAGCTTGCCGATGGATTGCTTATCCGGGGCGAAAAGGAAATCACTAATCATAACCAGCAGCGTTTTCTTGCGCTGGGTGCGCAGCAATTCATCGACCACGGTGGGCACATCTTCATCCGCCCCGCCGGGCGGGGCGCTGAGGATGGAAGTGAGCACGCGCAGATATTGGCGCACGCCTTTGGCCGGGGGCAGGTAAAAATGCGGATTGCAACCGAAGATGAGCAGACCGGTTTTATCGCCGTTGAGGGCGGCGCTGTAGGCAAGGGTGGTAGCGATGCGCGCAGCGTACTCCAGTTTGGAATCCGGACTCAGACTGCCGGCGTAGCGCATGGAGGCGCTGGCATCTACCGCCAGCAGCAGAGCTTGCTCGCGCTCCTCATGAAACTTGCGCACGTAGGGGGTGCCGGTGCGTGCGGTCACTTTCCAATCGATGAAACGCGGCTCGTCGCCCGGAGTATACTCGCGAAATTCGTCGAAATCGAGCCCCTGTCCGCGGAAGCCGGATCGGTACAGCCCGGCAAAGGTGGCAGTAACCAAGCGTCGCGCCTGCATTTCAATGCGGCGCACTCGCTGCATGATGTCCTGCGTTTTATCCATGACATGCGAGAGGCGGTGCGCTTCTTATCAAGGTACAGGTACTTTCGAGAGGATGCGGTCAATGACATCGTCTGCCGTCACATTGGCGGCTTCGGCCTCATAAGAGAGGAGGATGCGGTGACGCAGGATGTCATGCGCCAGATCCTTCACATCCTGCGGGGTCACATAAGCGCGCTGGTGGGTGAAGGCAAGCGCCTTGGAGGCCAGAGCTATGTTGATGGTAGCGCGTGGAGAAGCGCCTGCGCGTACCATGCCGGACAGCGAGCGATCCACCTTTTCCGGTGTGCGGGTCGTGCGCACCAGGTCTACGATGTAGTGCTGCACCGCCGGGTCGATGAATATCTTATCCACCAGCTCGCGGGATGCCTCAATATCCTGAGCCTCCACGACCGGGTGCGTCGTGGGAACAGGTCCGGTTCGCCCCATCAGGGTGAGTACTTGCAATTCCTCGTCGCGCGAGGGATAGTCGACGACCACCTTAAAGAGGAAGCGATCCAGCTGCGCCTCGGGAAGCTGGTAGGTGCCTTCCTGTTCGATCGGGTTTTGCGTGGCAAGCACGAGGAAGGGATTGGGCAGGGTGTAGCTGGTCTCGCCCAAGGTTACCTGGCGCTCCTGCATGGCCTCCAACAGCGCACTTTGCACTTTGGCGGGCGCGCGGTTAATTTCATCCGCCAAAACCAAATTGGCAAAGATAGGACCTTTTTTGGGCGAAAATTGATGCAGCTCAGGGTTGTATATCATGGTGCCCACCAGGTCTGCGGGCAGAAGATCCGGCGTGAATTGAACGCGGGAAAAATTGGCGTGCATCGCCCCGGCCAGCGTTTTCACGGACAGGGTCTTGGCTAGCCCCGGAACGCCCTCCAGCAGGACATGACCCTTGCAGAGCAAGCTCAGGATGAGGCGAGAAATGAGAGCCTGCTGCCCCACCACGACTTTGCTGATTTCGATTTTGAGTGTGCTGATCCAAGAAGAGCGGCGCACGATGAGGTCGGTTAATTCTTGGGTATTCGTTTCCATACGCTCCCCCTAGCATAGCACGTTGCCCCCGTATTTCAAGCTGCATCTTGCAGTCTGACACAATTTGACAGGTCTTACCACGGCAAACGCATTGGAAATACGTTTGCCTATGTACGAGGTACGATTTTCGATGTACGATTTGCAAATAATGCGGAGCGTAAGCGAAGGTGGCGGATAAAACAAGGTTCGGGCATGGTTACAAAGGGACGGGAAGCGAAGCGGTCGATTTCTAACCAACTCCGCGTGTCGCTTTCGAAACACGCGCTTCGCTACCCCCGCGAGCCGGAGGCGAGCCACTCTTCTAAATCGTAAATCGTAAATCGTAAATGACTTGTCTTACAGACTGAGGCGGTCGGTAATGACGTCGGTGATGGGGCGGTTTTGGATTTTCTCGCTCAGGATGCCGTCACCGAGTATGTCGGGCGAGCAATAGCGGATAAGCTTGCCGAGCCGCTCAGCCCAACTGCGCAGGTTCACATCGGCATTGCCCGTTCTTTTGTAAGCATCCGCAGAGATGAGTCGAGCTGCCTTGCGATTGCTATCCTTGCAGGCGAACAGAAGTTGTCCGGTTTTGACGTCACGGATGGTGAGTTCAATGCATATATCGCCTTCGGCAAATTTACCGACCACGCCGGTGACGCCGGGAACTTTGATAAAATTGCCGCTGATTTTGGAGAGAATGCGCAGGACAGGATACTGGGGGCGAAAGTGAACGAGCGCCATATCGACGCGAATATCGGCCGTAGTTGGGTCATCCGTCAAAGTCCAATTGTGCTTGTTGGCCTCGTTCCCTTCCCTCAAAGCTTTGCCAAGGGATTCCACCATGTAATGCTGCATCTGGGGAACCATAAGGGGCGCTAATTCCGGTTCATCCTTCTCAACTTTGGAAATATCCAGCGGCGCAATGTAAATGGAGCCTTCCTTCTGGTTGAGATAGGGATTGCCGCGACCCCAAGACCAGGCGCCGTTGAGGGAGATTTTTATGGAACGGCGCAACTGCACGTCGTACAGACCACTCTCGGAGGTGAGGGTATGTTGCTGCGCACAGGAGACACACAGCAGAGAAGCCAGGATAAGCAGAACAACGTATCGAACACTGGTCATGAGCCAATCATATCACAATCTGAGCCGTGTTGCAATACCACCAAGGAAAACGCCAGGGCAAACGCATTAGAAAATGCGTTTGCCTATGTACGATTTACGATTTACGATTTGTTAATAATGTGCGCGTTGCGCAGATTTTTTCGGATCATTAATGTATGCTGAGATCCCTTTAGAGCCATCATCATAATGACTGCTTCTTGTCACGATTTTTGATACGTATAAACGTTGATATCAGCCAATAAGAGTATTTCCTCTGTCGATTAACTTCTCTCAAATGCGTTTGCCTATGTACGATGTACGATTTGGAAAATTCCCGTGCTTGCGCGCGAATTTTACGGTTTGCCGGCAGAAACAATGCGACCTCCTTCGTCACCGGCGCCCGGTCCGAGTTGCACCAGGTAATCGGCGCGGGAGAGCATGCCGGGGTGGTGCTCGATGCACAGGATGGTATGCCCGGCATCGCGCAGACGATAGATGGCACGTAGCAGTTGATCCACCTCTGCAAAGTGCAGACCGGTGGTAGGCTCATCCAAGATGAAGAGGAGTTTTTTCTCGTGCAGAGCGCGCAGGTTGCGGGATGGGCCTGCTTTGGCCAGATAAGTGGCTAGTTTGACTCGTTGCGCTTCCCCGCCGGAGAGTGTTTCTGCAGCCCGGTCGAGAGGCAGGTAGCCCAATCCGATGTCGTGCATAGCTTGAAGAATGGAGACTGCCGCGGGAATGCTTGAAAAAAAGGAGAGGGCATCCTGCACGGTGAGGGCAAGCGCTTGAGCAATCGATTTGCCGCGCCAAGTGACCTCCAGCGTTTCGCGGTTGTACCGGGCGCCGTGGCAGGCATCGCAGGGGGTGTGGAGATCTGCCAGGAAGTTCATATCTACCTCCAGGAAGCCTGTGCCGCTGCAACGCTCGCAACGCCCCCCGCGCACATTCAGCGAAAAGCGAGCCGGCGTGTACCCGCGCGCACGCGACAGAGGCAGGCGCGCGTAGAGCGGTCGAAGCACATCCAATAAGCCTGTGGCTGTGGCGGGAGTGGAACGTCCACCGCTGCCGATGGGGCTCTGATCCACCACGACAGCACGCTGGATGTTTTGTGCCCCGCTGAGTTTGCCGGTCTTGAGTGCGGGAACGAGGCAATCGTGCACCAACGTACTTTTGCCCGAGCCGCCGGGACCTGCCAGACAGGTGAAGGCGGCAATGGGAAAGCTGAAGTCGATGTTTTTCAGGTTGTGCGCGCTGGCGCGGTGCAGGGTGAGCCATCCGTATTCACCGGGGGTGATGGGCGCGGGGTGAGCGTAGGTGCAGCGACCCGCGAGCCAAGCGCCGGTGGGCGAGTCCGGGTTATCCATGAGCTGCGCGCAGGTGCCGGTGGCCACAATGCGACCGCCTTCCGGACCGCTGCCGGGACCCATTTCCACGATGAGATCTGCGGCGCGCAACAGTTCAGCATCATGCTCCACGACAAGGATCGTGTTTCCCTTGTCGCGCAAGCGTTGCAACGCGAGGATAAGCCGTTTGGTTTCGGAGGAATGCAGACCGATGGTGGGTTCATCCAGCACGTACAGCACGCCGGAGAGACCTCCGCCGATTTGTCCGGCCAGGCGAGCGCGTTGCAGTTCACCGCCCGAAAGTGTCGTGGCCGGACGGTCAAGAGTCAGGTAGCCCAAGCCGAGCTCGTGCAAACACACCAACCGTGTGCGCAGAGCATCCAGAGCAGGGCGAAGTGCACGGGAGAACACCGTGGGCAGGGAAAGCGAATCCAGCAGCTCCAAGTTATGCTGCACGGTAATGTGGCAAAAGTCGCCGAGGCCGATTTCACGCTCACCAAAGCGCAGAGTGACGGCCAGGGCGGTGGGATTCAGGCGCATGCCGCCGCATGCCGGGCAAGTCATGAGCGCTTTCTTGCGATTTTCGACGACACCTCGTCCTCCGCATTTTGGGCATGCGCCGCTCGACGAAAAGGGGGAGAAAAGTTCCGGGCTGAGATCCGGCAGAGTGAACCCTGTGTGTTCATTGCGAAAGCGTGTGTGATAGGTGCTCAGCTGCGGTTCCGTTTGCCCGGGAGCTTGCGTCAATGCGCGCACTTCATCCGGACAAATCCGAAGCGCATTTTGAAGAGAGTCTGCCAGGCGTGAAAAATTATCCGGTTTGACGACGAGGCGATCCACCACCAGCTCCAGCGCCGCCTCCGGGGGCAGGGGGGTGTCCTCCAGCTCGTCCAGGTCGCGCAGCTCGCCATTCACCCGCAGGCGCAGGTAGCCGGCTTTGCGCAGTTGCAAGGTGTTCAGCTTGTCCTCCTCATCGTTCCATTTCTTGTCCAAGGGCGCGAGCATGGTGAGCCGCGTGCCATCGGGCAGCTCGCAGAGTCTGGCGGAGATTTCGTCCGGGCTGAGTCGGGTGAGCGCCTCGCCTGTGACGGGGTCGTGCGGCGTTCCGATGGCAGCGTAAATGATGCGCAGGTAGTCGAGAGATTCTGTGATACTGCCCAACACGGCACGGGAAGTAGAAACGGGAAGTCCTTGCTCCAGGCACAGGGCGGGGGGCAGCCCCTCAATGCTCTCCACCTCAGGACGGGCGGGACGAGCCATCATCCTCCGTGCAGCGGGGGAGAGACAATCCAGAAAACGGCGACGCGACTCAGCAAAGAGTGTGTCGCGCGCCAGCGTGCTCTTGCCGGAACCACTCGGCCCGGCCAGCGCAATGAGCTTTCCTGCCGGCAGACTCAAATCGATGTGCCGAAGCGTATTGAGGGAGGCCCCACTGATACGAATGTCCATGGCTTGCGTCAGGATGAGGAATCGGGAATCTCCCGAATGCCGATGTGCCGACCGCCGGAGTCAACCTGCAGGTATGGCGTGCAGCAGGGTCCGTTGAGCTTACCTCCGGGGTATATATGCACGGAGTCGCGGGCGTACACGCGCCCGCTGAGCGCACCGTGCACATCGGCGTGCTCGACAGAGATGCCCGGCTGCACTTCCGCTTTTGCTCCACGCTGCACGATAAGCTCATCGGCAATGAGGTTGCCTCCCACAGTAGCGTGTCCTACCAGCGTGATGGTTCCCGTCGCTCGTATGTTTCCTGCCACTCGCCCCGCTCCATGCAGGTGGTGGCATACGATATCCAGTCCGGAAAGCTCCACTCCGGCCGGTATTTTCACGTTCCCGAGCGTGCGCACGTGCAGTCGGTGCGTGCCGGGCTTGAGCGTAATGTTGTCCGTATTCAGGTGAGCAAAGCAGTTGGGACACGCCGCAGAAAGTGCGGCAGCGGGAATGCTGCATGTCTTGCCGCATTCGTAGCACACGATCTCGCGCATGGGAACGGCGACACGCGACTCACGCTCCACGGGAGGCGCGAGAGGATCACGCCGCCTGTGCCCACCCTGTGCCAAATAGCCGGAGAAACCGGGAGCCTCCAGCGGTCGGGTGATGAAGCCCGAGTCTGCAGAGGTCATCCTCGCTTCGATCATACCAAGAGATTGGAGGCGTCTTCATCGGCAGAAGAGGAAGTACGCCTGACGCTCTTCCTGGGTGAGGACGCCGGTGATTTGAGGGGAGCGGTGATACCGAGGTTAGCGCCTGCCTGGACGTGGCCGACAATCTGAGCTCCCTCCTGAATGGCGATACTGTTTGCAGTGACATCTCCCTGCAATTCAGCGGTGGAGGAGAGTTCAACGCGGTCAGAAACTACAACGTTGCCGATAACCTTGCCATGGATAATGGCGCTCTTTGTGCGGATAGCCGGCTGGTTCTTGTCCGTACCGGAAATCTTAGCGTTGGCTCCCACAGTGAGCACTCCATCAGATACTATCTCGCCTTCCACGATACCGTCCACCAGCAAGTCGTCCGTGAAACGCAGAGTGCCTATCACGGTGACATCAGAGTTGAGCACATTGCTGTTGGAAGAGGAGGGAATATCCGGCGAGGACTCGCCAAAGGGGGATAAATCAGACTCCCTCGTGGCGTAAAAGTCGGAAGCCGGATCAGCGGGATCGCCCGCAGGGGCATCCCACGGCGAACTAACGGAGTCTTTAGAAAAATCGGACGACGCCTTATAATCGGGCTCTGAATTGCTCTTGGTGTTGTTGAAGAATGGCATGATAGGAAGCGGGTTGAATCTTGTGCGCGGAGTTCGCAGAGATGCTCCGCTCATACGCGCTTCATCCTACCCGAATGCGTGCTTTTTGTCCATCCGAAAGTGCGTCTTGACTCGTTTTTTTTGCATGTCGCATGTTCGACGTGTTGAGTACATCCGTCCGAGTATAATTTTTCCATTCCCATTCGACATTTTTCCCACGCGTTTCATGGAAAATGAATGGCGGAAACGTCCCCCCATTTGCCTCCGTTCCCGTTTCAGCTTTGCAAGTTCAAATCGTAATTGTAAGAATCGCAACTGATTTCTTTCACGATCAGACTTCGGCCGTATAAATAGCAGCGATGCCCCCGCAGAGTGGCAGGTGCGTGGGGCAGATGAACCCGGCTCCTCGCATCAGCGCCAGCATGGCCTCCCCGCTCGGAAATTGCTCAATGCTCTGTCCCAAGTAGGCGTACGCGGTGCGCTTGCCGGTGAGCAGGGTAGCCAGATGCGGCAGAATGTGGTGCAAATACAATCGGTAGGGTTCCCTGGCTATGCCATCGGGAAGGGAAAAATCAAGCACGAGCAGGTGCCCGCCAGATTTCAGCACCCGCTTAAACTCACGCAGCGCCTCTGCGTAGTTCGGCAGATTGCGCAAGCCGAAAGCGATGGTAAGCGCGTCAAATGAGGCGTCTGCAAATGGCATATGCATGGCATCCGCTCGCAAGGTGTGAGTGAGCCCTCGTCGCCGTGCGATGGCGAGCATGGGTTCGCAGAAATCGAGACCGAGCACATGGGTCTCGGGTAACTCTCGGCGGATATCCAGCGCCAAGTCGCCTGTACCCGTGGCGACATCCAACAGGTCGGAAGGGTGCCAATCTGCGACGATCTGTACGGCACGCGAGCGCCAAAGTATATCTGCCCCCAGTGAGAGTATGTGGTTGGCCGCGACGTAGCGCGAGGCAATGGCACTGAATGTGTCGTGGACGAATTGCGGGTCGACCATGGCGCCTCAGGAAAGAATGTGAGCGATCAGCGCATCAGCGTAGTCAGACGTACTCAGAGCAGAAGCTCCCGGAATGAGGGCGGCCAGATCTGCAGTGACCTGGTGGGCGGCGAGGGCAGCCTGAAGTCCGCGCAGCAAGGCATTCGCCGCCTCGTTCCAGCCGATGTAACTGAGCATCATTTGAGCAGAAAGCAGGAAGGAACTCGGATTCACCTTATTCAGATTCGCCAGAGCGGGCGCCGTTCCGTGTGTGGCCTCAAAGATGGCGTGACCTGTGCAGTAATTGATGTTGGCGCCGGGGGAGATGCCGATGCCGCCCACTTGCGCCGCGAGAGCATCCGAGCAATAATCGCCATTCAGGTTGAGGGTAGCAATTACGGAGTGTTCTGCCGGGTGCAACAGGATTTCTTGCAAAAAGGCATCACAAATGCAGTCTTTGATGATGATGCCGCAAGGAAGCTGTCGCCAGGATCCTTTGCCGTAAGGGACAGCGCCGAACTCACGCTCGGCGAGCGCGTATCCCCAATCGCGAAATGCTCCCTCGGTGAACTTCATGATATTGCCCTTATGCACCAGGGTGACGCTGGGGAGTTGATGGTCGATAGCGTACTGGATGGCCGCACGCACGAGTCGCTCCGTCCCCTCGCGCGAGACAGGTTTGATGCCGAAGCCGCTCGTCTGTGGAAAACGAATTTTTGCTACGCTGTCCGGGAAGGTAGCGCTCAGCCAATCGCGCAGGGTTTGGGCTTCCGAAGAGTCTGCTGCGAACTCAATACCTGCGTATATGTCCTCCGTATTCTCGCGGAAAACGACCATATCCACCAGCTCAGGGTGCTTCACGGGCGTTTCCAGTCCGCGAAAATAGCGTACCGGACGCACGCAGCAATACAGATCAAGACCTTGACGAAGAGCCACATTCAACGAACGAATGCCCCCGCCTACCGGAGTGGTGAGGGGACCCTTGATACCTACCAAAAAATCGCGAAACACGTGCATCGTTTCTTCCGGCAGCCAAGTTCCCAACGTATCGTATGCTTTTTGCCCGGCAAGCACTTCCATCCAGTCGATGCTGCGAGTGTCAGAGTATGCCGATCGCACGGCTGCGTCGATGACCGGTTGCGAGGCTCGCCAGATATCCGGCCCGGAACCATCGCCGATGATGAAGGGAATAGTGGGATGGGGCGGCACGACGAGACCGCTGGGCTGCATACGGATGGGATTGCTCATTTTCTTATTCATCATCGGCGTTTTCATCTTCCAACTCTTCATCATCCTCTATGTACTGAGCCGTGGTAGAGTAAACAGGCTCGGTCTTCACTTGTTTCACGGCTGCCGGTTCGGATGACTCCGGAGTTTGGCTGTTCAGGTGACAATACACGAAAACGGAGGCCACAACGAGCGGAGGAAGAATGTAGAAAAGAACGCCTTGCCCCCTCTTTTTTACCTCGGCGGTTTCTATTTTAAAATCGAAGACTGGTTGGTTGTTTGCAGAAGGTGCCATAACTCGGACGCATCATAACACCATTCAGCTTTTTTGGCAAGTGAAGACTACATCCGCGCAGGGCAAACGCATTAGAAAATGCGTTTGCTATGTACGATTTATTAATAATGTGCGCGTTGCGCAGGTTTTTTCGGATCATTAATGTATGCCGAGATCCCTTTAGAGCCATCATCATAATGACCTCTTCTTGTCACGATTTTTGATACATATAAACATTGATATCAGCCAATAAGAGTATTTCCTCTGTCGATTAACTTCTCTTAAATGCGTTTGCCGTGTACGAAGCACTTGACATGTCAGGAGGGTGTGTGGTAGCGTGGTGACATGAGAACAACACGCACAGACGGAAGGGCCGTGGGGGAAATGCGTCCGCTTGTATTTCACCCCGGGGTGGCGCCGCAGGCAATGGCCTCGGTGTTGGTGAGTTTCGGAAAAACGCAGGTGATCTGCGCTGTATCAGTGGAGGATGATGTGCCGGGATGGATGAAGGCACAAGGAGTGAGCGGAGGGTGGCTGACAGCGGAGTATTCTATGCTTCCGTATTCCACACCGACGCGCAAGAGGCGCAGTAGTAATGGCAAGGTGGATGGTCGGGCAGTGGAGATACAACGACTCATAGGTCGTTCGCTGCGTGCGGTGGTGGATTTGGAGGCGCTCGGTGAGCGCACGGTATGGGTGGATTGCGATGTACTGCAGGCAGATGGGGGAACGCGCACGGCTAGTATCAGCGGCTCTGCCGTGGCTCTGCAGTTGGCGTTCCGGCGCATGGTGCAGGAGGGCGTGTTGGAGAACAACCCGATGAAGCAGCTTGTTTCGGCCGTTTCCGTGGGAAAGGTGGACGGCGAGGCCTTGTTGGATTTGTGCTACGAGGAGGACAGCGCCGCGGAGGTGGATATGAATGTGGTACTCACAGAAAGAGGGGAGTACGTAGAGTTGCAAGGCAGCGGAGAAGAGGCTACTTTCACACCGGATGAATTGGCACAAATGCTTGCTTTAGCACACAGCGGGGCTCAGCAAATTCTGGCGGCTCAGAGGGCAGCGGTCAACGCGTGAGGAGACCTATACTTCCAGCTCAGTGGAGAGCAAAGCTTCTACTTTTTCCGGGGATTCAGCCAAGGCGTACAGCTCGGCTTCAGTGAGGCTTTTGCGCCAGCGAACAATGCGCGAGAGCAGTTGCAGATGCAGTTCCGGGTTTTCCCAGGGGACGATAAGGAGGGTGATGAGGTGAGCCTCTTCCGCAGGCCAAGGTATGCCGACCCGGCTGAACGCAACATACACACCGGCGCGCTGCAAGCCTTGTACCCGGGCGTGAGGCACGGCCAAGCCGAGACCAACATAAGTGGATTCCACCTGCTCGCGATCCAAAGCATCAGCAATGATCTCATCCTCGTTATGGCTTTCGTTGAACTGAATGGCGGCGGTGTGTACGAGAGAACGCAGCACCTGCTCCCAATCAGAAGCAGGCAGGTTTTGCTCATGCACCTTCAATAGAAGTTGATCCACTTGCTTGTCCACAGGCAGGAGAGAGGAGGAAGGTGGAGAGTTATTGAGCCTCGGCGGGCGCTTCAGCCGGCTCGGGCGACTCTGAAGTCGGCGTTGCCGGAGGAGTATCAGGTTGAGGAACGGATTGAACCGGAACCGTGGTTTCGGGTTGCTGTGTTGCCGCTGCTGACGCCTTGCCTTCCGTCAAATCAGTAGGATGGCTACGCTTGTACTGTGCATTCATGAGTACAGCCAGCACAAAGCAGAGAAGCATGAAGAGAGTGCCGAAAAATACCGTCCCCTTTTTGAGTACATCTGTGGTCTGTGCCCCAAAGGCCTGGTCTGTCATTTGGGCTCCGAAGGCAGCGCCGAGACCTTCTTGTTTCGGGCGCTGCATGAGTACGACGAGCAGCAACAGTGCGCTCACAATAAGCAACAGGGCAAATACAATGTAGATGGAGGATTGCAGAAACATGTCGGGAGGGATTGTAGCGGAAGAGATCGGGGTTGTAAAGAGCAGAGGACGTCAGGAGATAATTTCGTTGAACTCATTACAGACGACACGCTTTGGGATAATGGGCTTGTCATCCAGTGCGAAGCTCATGATGACGATGCGTTCACCCGCTTTGATGAGGTGAGCAGCGCCGCCGTTGATGATGATTTGTCCGGTGCCGGGAGGACCGACGAGAACGTATGTTTCGAAGCGGTTACCGGTGGTCACAGAAGCGACCAGCACTTTCTCACCGGGCCAGAGACCAGCAGCTTCCACAAGATCCTGCGGAATCTCGATACTTCCCTCGTAGGCTATATCTCCGCGAGTTACTTTGGCTCGATGAATTTTCGACTTGAGCTGCGATACGAGCATGATTTTGCTGTTTGTCGGGCGTCTATGAAACAACTTTTTGCCCCAAAGGTCAAGTAAAATACGATGTGCGATGTACGATTTGAATGCGAGATTGCCGAGCCGGTGCATAGCGGAACTCTTGAAATGATGATGCGTTGACAGGAGGAAAGTCTCCTGTGTGAGACTATGTCGGGTTGACTCGTAGGCACCCCATTGCCTATTGCTTCGGAGTCGCCTCACGACTCCTCACCCCTGCGGGGCAAAAGCTATCGCTTTTGGCTAATCGACCTCACGGCCGTCGGTCACTTTCGCCTCCCCGCGCCTCCGGCGCGCTATAATCCAAATCGTACATCGTACATCGAACATCGTAAATGAGCAGCCGCTCTGCGGCTGCTTGGGGCCGTCAGGCGTCTTGCTCAATCACCAATGGTTTTCCGTCTTGCCGGCTTACTTCCTTCATCCATAGGAAACGCATGGGAAATGGGTTGAATGAGCCCGGAGAAAATTTTATTGGGACACGTGTGCATACAATGGGAGGAATTCAGCGCAGCAACCGGGAGCAGATGGAGCACGATGGTGTGCAGCCGCGAGCCGGGCAAAAGCTACGTCCCCAGAGAATAAAACGCAGGTGCAGCTTGCCCCACATTGCCTGCGGGTAAAGACGCTTAAGGTCGGACTCCACACGTTGCACGGTGGATCCTTTGCTCAGTGACCAACGGCGTGCCAGCCGGAAAATGTGTGTATCCACAGGAAAAGCCGGAACCCCAAAGGCTTGGTTCATGACGACACTGGCGGTTTTGTGACCCACGCCGGGCAGAGCTTCCAGCTCCTCGAAAGACGCCGGCACCTGACTTCCGTACCGTTCTGTGAGAATACGGGCGGTTTGCACGAGATGCAGAGCCTTTGAATCTGCCAGACCGCACGTGGCGATAAAGGGTCGGAGTTCATGGGGCTCCATAGCCGCCATGGTCTGCGGGGTGCCGGCTACCTTGAAAAGTGCAGGCGTAATTGTATTCACGCGCGCGTCCGTGCATCGTGCGGAGAGCATGACGGCCACAAGCAACGTGAAAGCATCCTTGTGCTTAAGAGGCACTTGCGGCTCAGGAAAAGCACGCTCCAACTCGGTGGCAACCAGTTCGGCTCGTTGCGCGATACGCATTGCTGGCAATCAAGGAGCAGAAATCAGCGACGAGCGTTGCTCAGCGGACCAAGAATCGCGTCGCCTTCCTGGCGCGTCGTGCGGTTCCAAGATTTCATGACGTCAGTGCTACCCTTGGGCTGCACAACGGTGCGATGAGAGGGTGGAACGGGAGGCACAGAACGCTGGCAACCGGGCACAAACAGCGCCACTGCTGCGAAAGACAAGGAAAATATCATCCGGTAATTCATCGCGCGCTGCAGATAAAATCAGGAACCCATTGGCACCTTGCGAAGCACCATGTCACCTACCTCAGGCATCACACCCAAGGGCAACTCCTTCTCGTTGTACTCGGCTACCACCTGCCCGCCGCTAACGCTGACGATACGCAGAGTGGCGATGGCGACACCATTGCGGCGCACGAGCAGCGGGGTTGTGTCTCCGGGATAGAATCCGCTATTTTCGCTGGCATTGAAGACCACGAAATGCCACTGAGGATTGACAGCCGCGATTGTGTACTCGACATCATTGTCGCGGTACTGCTCAGTGAAACGATCATTTGCTTCTTTCTTGGTGTTGAAGGTCACTGTGGCAGCGGCCTCATCGTCGTTAAGACCCTTGCGCTGGGAGACGAGTTTCTTGCTCTGTTCGTCAAGTTTGGCAATAGCCTCCGAATTTTCCTGCACGACGTCATGCAACGCATCGACAGCGTTTTCTGTATCGGCATTCTCCAAGCCAGGTACACTCTGGAGCTGGGCAATCAACTCTTCCTTTTGTTTTGCAAGTTCTTCCTGGTGGGCAGCAGCTTCCTCACTGCGAGCCGTTGCGCTCTCCATCTCGGCTTTGTGCTTTTCTGCGGAGCTGCGTGCGTCGTCCCGTTTCTCCATGGCATTGGCAGCTTCTGCCTGGCGAGAAGTGTTAGCCTTCAGAGCATCACTGCGAGCCTTTGCAACGGTTGCGGCCTCGGTGATGAGATTTTTATTAGTGAGCTCCATACCGGCAGGATCCTCGGAGAATCCGGCACGAGCTCCCACGAGCATGCGAACGGTAGCCTCCTGGGTGGACGCGTAATGGTAGCCAATGAGCGCCAGTACAACGACGCAGCCGAGCAGAACATAGGTGACGATTTTCATGGTAGAAAGGTGTGTAGTGTTTAATTCTTCTGAACCGGACGCACGGAAACGACGCGATCACCCGGTTCGACCGCTTCTCCGGCAAGCAGAGTATTCATGACGATGTCGCAGCTCGAACGGTTGTCTTCCACCAGCGTCACGCTCACCTCGCATATCTTCTTGCTCCCTCGCATCACAGAGAGGCGGGAGCCGATGACAACGCCGTCACTCACCCCGGCATCCACGATCACGTAGTCCCATCCACGGTTTGCCATAATGACGTTGCAACTTAGCGATTCAGGAGAAATTCTCGCTTGGCGTTCGCGCGCCAGAGCATCCTCCTTTGCGGAGGCCTCGTTCAAGGCGTCGATGCGGCTTTGGAGGGACTGAATCGTAGATTCGTCCTTGGTAATTTCGCCGGAGATTTCCTCGCGCTTGGACTTGAGCAGATTGACGTTGGTAGCGATGTTGCTGAACACATCCGGGTCAGAGGCATCCATATCTGCCACCTGCACATCTCCTTTCTCCTGCAAATCAGAGAGAGCTTTCTGGAAGATCTCATCATTGACGAGAGAGTCAAGCATGCTTTGCTTTTTTTCGTTGAACTCATTCAGAAGCCCGCCCATGCTTTTGATTTCGGCCTCAAGACGTTCAATTTCGGTGGTGTATGTGACGTCTTCCTCACGGAATTTCGCCTCTTGTTCCTCAGCTTCAGACTTGCATTTAATGAGCCACTCACTGCGCATGCGGGCATAGGCTGAAATTATCTCATCGGTGTAGATTTCCTTGCTCTTCGCAATGGCATTTTCGTATTGAACTTGCAGAGCCGCTACTTCACCATTCGCAGAGACGAGTCCCTGGTGCGTCTTGTAGAGGACGAAGAGACCCGCAGCAATGAGTACGAGAGAGACCGTGAGAATATATTTCCACATAGCAAGTGTAAATTAAGCTGTACGCTATCCTTTTACACCAGAAAGAGTCACTCTGCAATCAAAAAATACACTTTAGCCAACTTTTTTTTCGCAAAAAAAGACCCGCTCACCCGGGAAGGGTGGGCGGGCGTACAATTTCCAAAGAGGAAATGCTATATCATGCACCAGCAGCAGCCTCCTTGGCTTTGCGGTCGCGGGCGGCTGCGCGCATGGACATTTTTACACGTCCTTTGTCATCGATGCCGATGCACTTGGCCGTCACAATATCGCCGACTTTGACGACATCTTCGGTTTTCTGAGTGCGACCTTCGGCAAGCTCAGAAATATGGATAAGGCCATCCTTGCCGGGGAGAACTTCCATGAAGGCGCCGAATTCCTTCGTGGAAACAATTTTACCCTCGTAAGTTTCACCGACCTCAATTTCCTTGAACATGCGACCGATGAGGAAGAGGGCTCGCTCCACGCCTTCCTGGCGGTTGCCGTAGATGCGCACTGTGCCGTCTTCCTCGATATTAATGTCGGTGCCGGTCTCAGTTTGCAATGCCTTGATGTTCTTGCCGCCTGGGCCAATGAGTTCGCCGATGCGATCTGCAGGAATGGTCGTGGACTCAATGCGCGGAGCCTTCGGGCTGAGCGGTTGAGGCGCAGGTATGGCGTCACACATCGTGTCGAGTACCTGCATGCGTCCCTGCTTGGCCAGGTGAATAGCGTCCTCCAGAATCTCTAATGGAATGCCGGGGAGCTTCAGATCGAGCTGGTATCCCGTCACACCCTCTGCTGAGCCGCAGAGTTTGAAGTCCATGTCGCCGTAAAAATCCTCCGAGCCAATGATGTCCAAGAGTGTCTTATAGCGCTTGGGAACACGGTCGCCGGGGTTGTCAAACTCAGTGACGAGACCGACAGAGATGCCGGACACCGGGCGCTTGAGCGGCACGCCCGCTGCGAGCAGGGACATGGTGCCGGCGCACACAGAGGCCATGGACGTGGAGCCGTTGGATTCCATGATTTCTGAGGAAACGCGAATGGCGTAAGGGAACTCATCCTCAGAGGGCACAACCGGGGCGATAGAGCGCTCTGCCAAGGCTCCGTGGCCGATTTCGCGGCGGTTTTGTCCGCCGAAACGTCCGGTTTCACCGACGGTGAACGGCGGGAAATTATAGTGCAGGATGAAGCGTTTTTCATCCACCGAACCGGTGTAATTGTCCAAGTACTGCTTTTCCTCCAGCGGAGCGAGGGTAGCCAGACACAGCGACATCGTCTCACCGCGTGAGAAGAGAGCAGAGCCGTGTACAACGTTGGGCAGCACATTTACCTCTGCCTTGAGCGGGCGAAGCTGCTTGATGCCACGACCATCCGCGCGTTTGTCATGCTCCATGATGGAGATGCGGAATGCTTTTTTCTGGATGTACTCAAAGACTTGCTCCACATCGAAATCGGTAGCTTCCGGGTGAGCTTGTTTGATGGCAGCTTCCACCTCATCGCGCAGGGCGCCGACTTGTTTCTGGCGTTGGATCTTGTTGGGGGCGTAGATAGCCTCCTCGATGCGATCGCCAGCAATTTGGTAGCCGATTTCGAGCAGTTCGGGCTTGGCCAAGGTGAGCTCATATTCGCGCGTGGGCTTGCCGCATTGAGCACGCAGCTCTTCTTGAGCGGCACAGATCTTAGCCACATTCTCCTGCGCCACATGCAGAGCCCTGATGAAGTCTTCTTCGGGGAGCTCTTTAGCGGATCCTTCAATCATGATCACCTGATCCTTGGAGCCGGCGTACACGAGATCCAAGTCGGATTCAAGACGCTGCTTGTTGGTGGGATTGATGACGAATTCGCCATTGATACGCCCCACACGCACGGCGCCGACAGGCTCGGCAAAGGGGAGATCCGAAATCACGCAGGCAGCGGAAGCTCCGTTGATGCTCAGAATATCCGGTTCGTTCTCTCCGTCCGCTGCCATCAGCAGGGAAATTACTTGCGTGTCGTAGAAATACCCTTTCGGGAACATGGGGCGAAGGGGACGGTCAGTCATGCGGCAGGTCAAGATTTCTTTCTCTGTGGGGCGTCCTTCACGCTTAAAGTAACCGCCAGGGAAGAGTCCCGCGGCTGCCGCCTTTTCCTTGTACTCGACCGAGAGCGGGAAGAAGGTCTGTCCCTCTTTAATTTTTGTTGCACTCACGACAGTTACCAGCACAACGGTATCTCCGCAACGTACGGTGACGGCGCCATCGGCCAATCTCGCAATTTTACCTGTTTCAATGGTGATGGGATTGGCACCCACGGCACACTCAACTTTGTATATACTCATTTTCTTTTCGTTTTCGTCTTGTGTCGGCTCCATTCTGCGCCGCGGGAAACCGAAGCCGACAACTGTTTCCGTTGGTTGGGGTTGATACGCCCCCGGCCTTCGCATGCTCAATGCACGCAAAGGCGAAAGCATTCTACACCTGATTTGCCTATCATGCAAGCCTTTAGCGTGTACTAATCTACTCTTCTCTCTCATTCGAGGCGATGTGAACCGAGATGAAAGTTGAAGAAATCTCTTTTATCGCTCCGATAAAAAATGCATCACGATACGCGTAATATACAGACATTCAATAAGAAATAGGATGTATCCATCGCGAACGAAGCCCCTGTCAGATACCAGTTTTTTATCTGAGGGAGCGGAGCGGTAATTATGTTGCCTACGCACAAAAAACTGACATAAGCCGGAAATATGAAGCTCCCATGTCCTGGAATACCCACGGCAAACGCACTAGAAAGTGCGTCTGCGATTTACGATTTACGACTAGAGGAATCCACGCGCTCTCGTGCGAATGTTGTGGGGCAGGATCGAGAAGGATGTCTACTCAAATGACGGATCTGTGTGTTTCCAGTCTCCACGTGTGAAGTCAGGGAAAAGCTGAGGCGCACCACCCTCATGCACGGATTTCTCAGAAAGAGGTCCCACGGCAGACCAGAGTGCCGCTTCGTATACATTTTGGTCAGTCGGGAGTCCTTGATGCAAGCATTCGACGATGCGATAGAGCATGAGGTAATCCATCGCAGCCCGGGGCGTAAGAAGTTTGATAGGCTCCGCAAGACGACGGTAGAGGGGGTGCTCAAATCGAGAACGAAGATCTTCCAAAGCGGCTGGGCCGGTGTACCATGCGTGCGTTTCCGCGTCGGCAGTATCCGGAGTTGAGCTTGTTTTGGCGCTCGAAGCAAAATTGCCAATGACACGAAGGGGAAAATCTGCAAGTGTACCTTCGGTGCCCTGAATGAGATTTTTGCGATCGTAGGGACGTGGGCTTGATTCGTCCCATTGCACCAGGATCGTACGTCCAAGCTTGGTCTGAATGATGGAGGTGTTGATATCCCCGCAGAGGAAATCGGTGCGATTCCATTTGTTTTGGGAGTGCAGGGTTTTCTCAACGAATGACCTGTGTCCGAGAGAGGGACTGCTGAGTGAGACGATGCGGTCGAAGGTGTCTTCGCCGCGGGCAATGTTCATGTATTGAGCCACCGGCGCCAAGCCGTGGGTAGGGTAAAGATTGCCATTGCGGTCGGCGTAATGAAAGGCACGCCAAGATATGTCGCCGGGGGTTCCTCCCATTGTGCGCTCTCTCAGGTCGTGAATATAGGCAGCTTCACCGTGTAGGAGATCGCCAATGAGACCGAGACGCACCATGTGCAGAAACATGAGTTCATTGCGACCATAGGTTACCTCCTCAAGCATCATGCAGTGTCGCTGCGTACGCTCTGCAGTACCCACCACGGCCCATAGATCATCCAATGTGAGAGCTAAGGGAACTTCAACAAAGGCATGGGCGCCGCTCTGCATACTATCGATAGCCATGCGAGCATGCAGCTCCCAAGGCGTGTTAATGAAAACAGCATCCGGACGCTCTTTTTCCAGCATCTCAAGGTAAGATGACTCAGATCCGCTGTAAAGCGACGGAGCGGGACTCCCTTTCTCGACCAGAGTCTTTGCTGTATGGTGCACAGCTTGATCTCGTTCATCGCATAACGCCACGACCTTGCATCCGGGTAACTGAGACAAGCACTGTGCATGCGCTTGTCCCCGAGCGCCCAACCCAATGATTGCCATGCGTATGCAGTCAAGTTTGGGTGCACAGAAGTTTCCCATGTAGATGGAGCCATGGGGACGCGGCGTGGCAGCGGTTGTGTCAGAGGGGCTAATGTTACGCTCGTGGATACAACGCGCGTCACATCCGAAGGGAAATTCGGATCGTGTCATTTGGCTATCCTCAGGCTCGATGTCTTTCACTTCGCCCATAGTACACCATGGCAATGGACATAGCAACAGTAAAATCCTTCCGGAAGAAGCGACTGCACATTCGTCCCCCCTCAAAAAAACGATCCAAATACGCAATTCATTTATGATTTATGATTTACGGTTTGAAAAGTGAGCGCCGGAGGCGCGAGCTAGCGAAGCAGATGCGGACGAGATATGATGAAGCCGTGATCGGGGGTGGTCAGAAGGAGACGGTGGCGCCTGGCGGCGCCCGGTGGCAGCTAGACGATACTATGTACGGCGTACGATTTGAGAAATTCCCGCGCTCGCGTGAATTTGGCGAATGAGAGGGGAAGTCTTTAGTGCTATCATCATGATGACCGCTTGTTGTCGTGATTTTTGGTACCTATAAATGATGATATCAGTCAATAAGAGCCTTCTTTCTGCTGATTAACTTCTCTCAGATACGTTTGCTCTGAGAAACTGCAGGCGCCAGCAATTTTGTTGCAGGTATTTGATAAAATTTGACAAAAATGTTGAACATATTTGTAAATTATGTCAGCCTGTTTTACAATTTTGTAAGTTTAGTTGCAGAGTACCGAATGAAGATTCACATTGTAAATACATGAAAACAAGGTGAAAGGAAAAAATGAAAAAATTGGCACGCTATTTGCACAAGAGGAAGTGAGAGACAGCGTGGAGCCGTGCTCGACTACGAAAACTTACCCTCACACAAGTATGGAAACAGAAAACACAAGTGCAGAAGAAGCGCTGACTGCGTTATACGGCAGCGACACCTTTGGGATCAAGACGATGGAGAAGTACCTCTCTAAGAGTGCCTTCAAAAAGATGCTTGCCACGGTACAACGCGGTGGTAAATTGGACATGAGCATAGCAGACGAAGTGGCGCAGGCGATGAAGGTGTGGGCTCTTTCCAAAGGAGCTACGCACTATACGCACTGGTTTCAGCCGCTTTCAGACGCCACGGCAGAGAAGCACGATTCTTTTGTGGAACCGGATGGAAAGGGTGGCATGATCTGCGAGTTTACCGGCAAAAGTCTCATTCAAGCAGAGCCTGATGCCTCATCTTTCCCATCCGGTGGGATACGCGCTACATTTGAGGCGCGAGGCTACACGGCGTGGGATCCGACATCCCCGGCGTTTATCAAGCGTACGGAGCATACGGCTACCCTTTGCATCCCCACTGCCTTTTGCTCGTACACCGGCGAAGCCTTGGACAAGAAAACGCCGCTTTTGCGTTCAATGGTAGCCGTATCGAAGCATGCCACGCGCGTGTTGCGGTGTTTTGGTGTGGAACCCAGCTGTGTGGAGAGCAATCTTGGTGCCGAGCAAGAGTATTTCCTGATTGACCGTAGTTTGTATTTGCAGCGGCCAGATCTTATTGAGACGGGACGCACTCTTTTCGGCTGTCTACCGCCCAAGCACCAGCAGATGGAAGACCACTACTTTGGTTCCATCAAGGAGAGAGTGTTGGAATTCATGAACTCTGTGGATCACGCGCTGTGGGCTCTCGGTGTGCCGGCTAAAACCCGTCACAATGAGGTGGCTCCTGCGCAGTTTGAAATCGCTCCTCTCTTCGAAGCAAGCAATGTAGCAGTTGATCACAATGTGATGATTATGGACGTTCTGCAACGTCAGGCACTCAAATTTAATCTTGTGTGCCTGCTGCATGAGAAACCTTACGCCTGCGTCAATGGCTCCGGCAAACACAATAATTGGTCGCTCGGAACTCCGGAACTTGGTTCTCTATTCTCTCCAGGTAGCACTCCCCACAGCAATTTGCTTTTCCTCACCTTTCTCGCCAGTGTGATCCAGGGGGTGGATAAGCATGCAGATTTGCTGCGCGCATCGATCTCCAAGGCGGGCAATGATCACCGTCTTGGCGCCAACGAGGCGCCTCCTGCCATCATCTCTATCTTCCTGGGGGATCAGCTCACCGATATCATTGAACAAATCAAGGCCGGTGGGGCTAAGAGCTCTGCCTCCAAGACCACCATGGAGCTGGGAGTGGACGTACTGCCCACCCTTCCGAAAGATACGACCGACCGCAACCGAACCTCGCCCTTCGCCTTCACGGGTAACAAATTTGAATTCCGCGCCGTTGGTTCCTCGCAGACTTGCGCCTGGCCCATGGCCGTTCTCAACACTATTGTAGCCGAAGCTCTGGATGAAGTGGCAACTAAGCTTGAACCGGTTGTTGGCAAACGCAATTTCAACGCCGTGGTCAGCGCCATGATCAAGGAGATGATCACGAAGCACGACCGCATCATCTTCAATGGCAACGGCTATTCTCAAGAGTGGATCAAAGAGGCCGAGCGACGCGGACTGCCGCATCTCAAAACTACGCCGGAGGCCCTTGAAGTGCTCTCTCGTCCGGATACGATCAAACTCATGAAAAAATACAACATCCTCTCCAAGGCCGAGTTGTTGGCTCGTAAAGAGGTGCAGGCAGAGAGCTACCTTAAGCTCATCCACATTGAGGCTAAGACTTGCCTGAATATGTTGCAAACCATTTACCTGCCGGCTATAGCCGGCCAGATGACAGAAATCTGCGGAACGATCGCCGCCATCAAGACTGCCGGTATCAAAGCCGGGTTGAAGGCGGCTGAGGACAAGGCCAATGCCGTAGGCAAGCTCTATGATGAGTTGCCCGGCAAGGTGCGGGCTCTGCAGGCTGCCATCGATAAGGGTTGCCCCGTGTGCATGAAAGAGGCCATGGAGTCTGCCCGCGTCACCGTTGATGCCCTCGAAGCCATTGTGGACGCCGACCTCTGGCCAGTGCCCACCTACGCTCAGATGCTCAACATCCACAGCAAATAGTCTGAAACGCGAGATTCGTTTCGCTACCGGCAGCTCCGGGTGGGGCTGCCGGTTTCTTTCGGGGTACGTCAGGCATGACATGGAACTGGGGTAAAGATTCCAAAGAATCCCGAACGCGGATGGCTGGTACCGCAAACCTTGAAGGCAAATGCATTTTCTAGTTACACTTGTCCAGCATGACCTACTCGGTTACTTCTCTCAAATGCGTTTGCCGTGGACAAGGCGCGTGTTTATGGAGCCATGCCGGCGACTCTCTGCTGAGACGATGACTCCAGCGGTCAGGGCTGTTTATGAGTTAATTAAACGTAATAGCTCCATCCTTGGTGTCGATGTGGATGATGGATCCGTCCGGGAATTTCCCTTCCAGAATGGCAATGCTGAGCGGGTCGAGGATATCGCGTTGAATAGCACGCTTGAGTGGTCGAGCCCCGTACACAGGATCATACCCATGACTTGCTACCAAATCAGCGGCGGCATCGGTGAGTTCCAGTTTCAGTCCGCGAGCATTCAGGCGTGAGCGCACACGGCCAAGTTGAATATTCACAATGCGTTTGAGGTCATCCACGCTGAGGCGGTCAAAAATGATGATATCATCCACACGATTGAGGAACTCCGGGCGGAAGTGTCCACGCAGGGCATCCAGAGCTTTTTCATTGCGAATAGAGACATCTTGCTCATCAAGGATGAAACGCGAGCCGATATTGCTCGTCATGATGAGCACGGTGTTGGTGAAATCAACCGTGCGGCCTTGTCCATCGGTGATGCGTCCATCGTCGAGTACCTGCAGCAGCACGTTGAAGACGTCCGGGTGAGCTTTTTCTATCTCATCGAACAGCACAACGCTGTAAGGACGGCGGCGTACGGCTTCCGTGAGTTGCCCCCCTTCATCATAGCCGACGTATCCCGGAGGCGCACCGATGAGACGTGAGACGCTGTGCTTTTCCATGTACTCAGACATATCAATGCGCACCATGGCGGCCTCATCATCGAAAAGGAATTCGGCGAGTGCTTTTGCAAGCTCCGTTTTGCCTACGCCGGTGGGTCCCAAGAAAATGAAGGAACCGAGGGGGCGGTGTTCGTCCTGCAACCCTGCCCGAGAACGGCGCACAGCATCTGCAACGGCCTTGACTGCATTTTTTTGTCCGATGAGCCGTTGCCCCAGGCGCTCCTCCATGTGAACTAGTTTTTCGCGTTCGCCTTCAGCGAGTTTGGTAGCGGGGATGCCAGTCCACGAGGAGACGACTTTGGCGATGTCTGCTTCGGTTACTTCCTCCTTAAGCAAGCCCTCGCCACTGCTCTGGAGATCTGCTAAGGCTTTACGAGCTTCGTTCAGGGAGTGTTCGGCAGCCGGGAGCTCACCATACTTGATTTCGGAGGCGCGAGAAAGTTCTCCCTTGCGCTCAGCTTGTTCAGCCTGGGTACGCAGGGAATCGATTTTCTGTTGAGTTTCTCGGGCACGTTGCACCACCTGTTGCTCGCTTTTCCAACGCGCGAGCAGGGCAGAGGTTTTCTCCTTATTATCGGCCAGCTCCTTGGTAATTTTGCTCAGCCGCTCGCGGGAAGCCTCATCTTTTTCTTTTTCGAGAGCCTGACGTTCCATTTCCAGCTGCATACCGGTTCGGTTCAGTTCATCAATTTCAGAAGGCATGCTGTCCAGCTCGATTTTGAGACGAGCAGCGGCTTCATCCACCAAATCTACGGCTTTATCCGGCAGGAAACGGTCGGTGATATAGCGATTACTGAGTGTAGCAGCCGCCACGAGGGCGCTATCGGTGATATGAACACCATGATGCACTTCATAGCGTTCTTTGAGCCCACGCAAAATAGCGATTGTATCTTCTACACTCGGCTCAGCTACGAAGACGGGTTGAAAGCGGCGCTCTAGGGCGGCATCCTTTTCGATGTATTTGCGATATTCGTCCAACGTAGTGGCTCCAATGGTACGCAGCTCGCCGCGGGCGAGAGCCGGCTTGAGCAGGTTGGCTGCATCCATGGAGCTATCGCCTCCCGCTCCAGCACCGACTAATGTGTGCAGTTCATCAATGAAGAGGATGATCTGTCCCTCAGAGGCGCTCACCTCTTTGATAAAAGCCTTCAGACGTTCCTCGAACTCACCACGGTATTTTGCACCCGCGAGCATGGAGCCGATATTGAGGGAAACGAGACGCTTATCCTTCATGCCCTCGGGCACATCGCCATTCACAATGCGACGGGCGAGCCCCTCTGCAATGGCTGTCTTACCCACACCAGGCTCCCCAATGAGCACGGGATTGTTTTTAGTGCGCCGCGAGAGAATTTGGAGCACCCGGCGAATTTCCGCATCTCGGCCAATGACGGGATCTATCTTACCCTGGCGGGCGCGAGCGGTCAAATCCGTGCCGTACTTCTCCAAAGTTTGGTACTTTTCTTCGGGATCTTGGTCAGTGATACGCTGGTTGCCGCGTATCTCCTTGAGCGCTTGCAGGTACTTATCCTGCGGCAAACCGCAATCCGTCAGCAGTTTAGTCAGTTGTTCATCTACCGCATAGACGCCGAGTAAAAAGTGCTCCGCACTCAAGTAGTCATCCTTCATTCTCTTACGTTGATCCTCGGCTGCGTTGAGCACGCGATCCAAGGCCGCGCCAATGCCGGGACTGCTCGCTACGGCTCCTTGCTGCCTCGGTTGGCGACCCAGAAGATCCACTAATGAGCGCTCCAGCATGGAAGCATCAGCCCCTGTTTTTTGAAGCACTGCGCCGAGTACGCCACCATCTTGGTGGAGCATAGAGAGCAGAACCTCCGCCGGCAGGATTTCCGCCCTACCAGCTGCCTGCGATGCGCGCTGCGCCGCCTGCAAACTTTCCATCATTTTTGTGGTCAGGTTATTGTTCATCATGCCTGTTTGATAACACGAACCCGAGCATGTGTTCAAAATAAAACGATTTTTTTGAAAAAAGCAGATCTTCGGGAAGATCGAGCAGGGCAAACGCATTAGAAAATTCGTTTGCCTATGTACGAGGTACGATTTGCAAAGTTCGCTCGCGTTGCGCGGAGGAAGATGAACAGCGCGAAGCGCTGCCCGGAGGTCGAAAACTGCCGACGGCGTAAGGCAGTTTAGCCAAAAGCATAGCCTTTGCCCCGCAGGGGCGAAAACTCGTGGGGCGACTGTGAGTCATCGTAAATAATCAACGGTTTATGTTGCATGATGTGCCGTTAACTACCTATTGGAGGTGCTTGTTCTTGGGACGGATGTGGTTTGCCCTGGGACGTGATGTGAATTCGCTTGACACAAGGCGTCTCTTTTGCTAGGAAACGAGAGAAGAGCGGCAATTATGATATGGATTTACAAGATAAGTAGACGTTGGATGGGGGCGGCGGCTTGCATGATGGTGACGTTGTGTGCAGGCAATGTCTATTCCCTGGATGTGGGAGCGGTGTGGAAGAGTGGGGAATTATGGAAGACGAAGAGACAGACAACGTGGGACGATGTGAATTTTGAGAGCGAGAGCGACACACGCACGAGGGCTACGCAACGCAATCTTGTTACTTTCGGTCGGCACCAGGTGGAGGGCAATGTGATGCTGGATTGGAAAGCGACTGCCGGTGGAACAAAGACGTCTGATGATGGCGACAAGTCGGGGAAAGACGATCGGAAGGATAAGACAAGTGATGAGCAAAAGAGTCCGGCAGAATTGGAGACCGAACGTGCGGAAAAATTTGGTGAACTTTGCCGGGTGACCTGCGAAATATACAACCGCAACGATTATGGGGAGATCAGTAAGGAGACCTTCGATAACTACGTGGCTTCGTATAAAACGGAGGTGGGAAGAGTCTCCGGGGCAAAGATGACAAAAGTACGCGTGTCCTCCGGCAAAACTGCCACCAAGGTGGAGGCTTTTCAATGGGAGATTCCACAGGGAGTGGCGCGATTGTATGCGGCTACCACCACGATGAAGAAGGACAAGAAGAAGGAGGGGAAAAAGGAGGAAAAAAAAGAGGAGAGAAAGTCGAAGGATGGAGGCGTGCGCATGGAGTACATTCGATTGGTACTCGCGCCGAATGTGGCCGGACTGGAGAAAAGTGCTACGCATGAGAAGGGTGAGAAACGTGACCACAAGAATTCCGTAGTCAAGGAGAAGAATGGTACGGCGTGGATTAAGGACTTGCCCATGGTGGAGCAGGGGATGAAAGCGGTGGCCTTGCCCGCTCAGTTGGCACGTTTGCTCATGTATTATGGGGTGGAAGGGGCGGACGCCGATGCGATATCGGCGCTCTGCGAGACGCCGGATGAGGGGGGGTACAAACGCGAGGACATGGAAGAGGTCATACAGCAGGTAGCACGAGAATACCGGTTGAAAGTGAAAGAGGTGTCGGCTCAGTGGTCCGCGCGTGAGGGCTATATGAAGGATTATAATGGAAAGGCGCGTAAAGAGAAGAAAATTGAAGAAGATGTGACGGATACCCAGCTTCTGGAACCGGATCTTTGGCTTTCTCTCTTCGCCAAAAAAAAGTCGGATTGCAACAAATGGCTCGGTAGTATACGCGCCTGCATAGATGCCGGGGTTCCCGTGATTTGGCTCGTCATGCGTGGCGATTTTTATACTGACGTGATGGACTCTCGGGGCACGAAAGGCGTACACGTTCGCCTCATCATAGGCTATGATGCCACCAAGGGCAAGGAAAAAATTATCTACACAGAACCATGGGGAAAGAAGGGGGAGCGCTGCATGATGGATCTGCCCAAGGCATACGCTGCGACAGACGCAACACTCATTCTTCGGCAATAACAGTGGATTAATCAGGCCTCGTTCGCGTAACGCTCCCGCGACTCGCGGAGGATGTCAACGGCACGGTCGATATTAAAAAACTCGCCCACTTCCGTTTTCTTATTTTGCAGAGTTTTGTAAGTAGAGAAGAAATTCTGGATCTCTTGGAGGTAGTGGGGAGGAAGATCGTGCAGGGTGTGCACATGTTCGTAGCGAGGGTCACCCACATTCACGGCTAGAATTTTCACATCCGGTTTGCCGCCGTCAATCATATCCATGCCGCCGATGATGCGGCAGTCCACGTAGCAGCCCGGAAAGGTGGGTGAGGAGGTGAAGACGAGAATATCCAGCGGGTCGCCGTCCAAGTACTTCGTTTCCTCCACGAAACCGTATTCAGCCGGATAATACACAGAGGAGTATAGGACGCGATCCAACTTGATGTGGCCGGTTTTCACATCTACTTCATACTTATTGCGACTTCCCATGGGGATTTCAATGCGGGCTTCGACGATTTCCATGGGGAGCATGCTAGCAGTTTCTACATATCCTGTCAAGGCTTGACGCGGTAGGGAGCGGCGTGTATGATGAGGGCGAATGGTACGCGGAAAAGCAGAGCCGGGGAAAAATGATGAAGTAGAGGTCTTGAGGCGCTTCGGCAAGAGGTCGTTGAGACCGGGGCAGGCTGAACTCATACAGAGAGCTGTGGAGGGAGAATCCGTGCTTGGAGTGTTGCCTACGGGGTATGGCAAGAGTCTGTGTTACCAAGCGGCCGCATTGCTGCGTGGGGGTACCTCCGTGGTGGTGTCGCCGCTGTTGGCTCTCATGCGCGAGCAGGTCGAATATATGTGCAGCATAGGAGCTCATGCAGCACGATACGATTCTACGTTGACGCCAGAGGAACGTGTATCACTTTTGACCGACCTTGCCGCGGGAAAGCTGCAGCTGCTGTACGTAGCTCCGGAGTCCTTGGAAAGTCCGGTGCTCAACGAGGCGTTATCGCATGCACCATTACAAATTTTTGTGGTGGATGAGGCACATTGCATCTCGCAGTGGGGGCATAGTTTTCGGCCGGATTATCTTCGATTGCCAGCATGGGCGGCAACAAGGCAGTTTGCCTGTACCATGGCATTCACTGCTACTGCAACTCCACGCGTGAAGGAGGATCTCTGCCGTGCTTTCGGCATATCCAAATGTTGCGTGGTGGAAGTTTCACCCTGCCGCGCCAACATTATGCGCCGCGTCATGTGCTCCGATTCACCGGAAGAGACGCTGGGTCAATATCTCAGAGTGCCGTCTAACCGACCCTGCATTGTTTACACCCGGACACGAAAAAAAGCGGAAGAATTAGCGACAGTGTTGACGAAGCAATGGGGCATTCCCGCAGCATGTTACCACGCCGGACTGCCCACCGAATTACGTGAGAAGCTCCAGGATGCTTTTCTTGCCAACAAACCGGATGTACTCGTGGCCACCATCGCTTTCGGCATGGGAATTGATAAGCCGGATGTGAGAAGCGTGGTGCATGTGAGTATGCCTGCTTCTCCGGAAGCATACCTGCAGGAGAGCGGCCGTGCCGGTCGCGATGGATTGCCCGCAAGTTCGCTGGTGCTGCTCAGCGGGGCGGATCGCGTGAGCGCGCGTAATCGTATTTATGCTGCAATGCCTGATACAGAGGGTGTTCTGCGCTGTGTACGTTGGTTGTTGCCGACCTCGCCGCGTGTGGTGTCGCTCTGGGAGCTGGGTGTCACTTGTGATGTTCCTGAGGATGTGCCTCAGAGGGTGCTGGAGCTGCTGGTGGCGCGGAAGGCTGTGTGTGTGGAATCGCAGGGCTACAAGTATTATAAGGTACGCCCTCTCTTTTCATTGATGAGCATTTTGCGTGGCCGGGATGCGAAGGAAAGTTCACGCCTTCGTTGGCTGGATGAACACCGAGAGGGAGAGGTGGGAAATGCTGCGTTTGCATGGGAATGTTCCTTTGCCGAAGCTGTGGAGCAACTCACTGAGTGCGAACGAGCCGGCGAGTGGAAACTTGCTTTTCGACAGAGAGCTCTCTGCCTTGTCCCCGGCGAAAATGACGCGGATTCTGCCGCTGTTGCAGACGAGCTGAATGCTCTCTACACTGCCCGCAGGGATTCCGAACTGGGACGCCTTGCCGCGTTGGAAGATATGCTCACAGCCCCCACTTGTTTGAACAACTTGTTGGAGCTGTATTTTACCGGACGACCACTGCGTAAACCTTGTGGGCATTGCCCCGCATGCTGTGGGGAGGTGTCACAGCTCCCTCCCACACCTGAGTCAGAAGAGCTCCCAGTGGATGCCGTGTTACCGGACTTCGATCGTGATGCTCAACGGCGCCGATTTTTAGCTGGTGTTGCTTCCCCCTCCCTTCTCGCTCGGCGTCTCTATACTCATCCTCTCTACGGGTTTCTCTCCAACACACCGTGGGAATCAATTTGAAGCGCATTTCGTATTCGGAAATAGGCACGAGATCAACTGTTTGGAGAGTTTTCTCTGCTTTCCCACTTCATCCAAATACGTTTGCCGTGGCGCATTGCTCTTTTCATGGAGGCAGAGGTGTGCTAGAATGAGGGAGTGATGATGCAAGAGCTGAGCATAGGGGTGGATATGGGAGGCACCTCGCTGAAAGCGGCGGTGGTACGCGGAGCAGAAATTGTGCAGCGAAGTGAACCTGTGAACACGCGTGCGTGCAATACTCCACAGGAGCTTACAGAACGGTTAGGAGAGAGATTGCGTGCGCTGCGCGAGCAGTACCCGACAGTGCGTGCGGTGGGAATGGGACTGCCCGGCTTTGTAGATCATGCAAAGGGAATGGTAGATTCACTCACGAATGTGCCGGGGTGGTATGATGTGCCAATCCGGCAGATATTGGAACAGGCGTGTGGGTTGCCGGCTTCGGTCGAGAATGATGCAAACTGCATGGCGTACGCGGAGTGGCGATTAGGGGCAGCACAGGGAATGCAGGATGTGGTGTGCCTGACACTCGGCACGGGAGTGGGTGCCGGAGTTGTGGCGAACGGTCAGTTGCTACGCGGTCATCTGGGAGCCGCAGGGGAGATTGGTCAGGTGTCCATCGACTACCACGGGCGCATTGGTCACTACGGCAATCGCGGAGCCGTGGAAGATTATATCGGCAACAACGAACTGATGCGTGAGGCGAAGATGCTCTACGCAACGACACCGGAGAGCGCGCCTGCAGTGTTGGAAACGCCCGTTCATCTGGAAAACGCCGCGAAGGCCGGTTGCGCAGTTGCACAAGCGCTGTGGGATGATGCTGCTCGGAAATTGGCTACCTGTTTGCTTAACTGTTACTATATTCTCAACCCGCAGGCTTTCGTTATCGGTGGGGGTATCTCGAAGGCGGGAGAGCTCCTTTTTGCGCCACTGCGACGGTATCTTCAAACGCAGATTTATCCGCCTCACTTTGCCAAGTTGAAGATACTGTCGGCCAAGTTGAGCAGTGATGCCGGGATTATTGGGGCTGCACGCTTAGCTCTGGATGACTTGCCGCATAATTGATACCTGCCATGCACGATGAAGCCTTGAGAACGTCCGCCAGAGCCGAGCAACGTCTGTGCGAGCGCTTGCGATTGGAAACCGAGCAGTCAGAGGCCTTGCTGCGAGCCATGCACGCCGGGAATGCGGGGAGGCAGGCCGTCGTGTTTTCCCCTCGTGCCCCACGGGGGTATGAGCCACCCTTTGCTTGCGCGGATCGTACAAGCTTTCCCTGGCTTCCGACGCGTGTTCGGATACCGGAATCTGGGGAAAATCCGACGCGGTACGCGGATTACGCAGCTGGCCTGTACTATGTGCTGGATCTCTCCTCGTGCTGGGTGGGAGCGGCTCTCTCTTCTTTGCCGCAGGAGCCTCAACGGAGCTTGGATATGTGTGCGGCGCCGGGTGGCAAAAGTATGCTGCTTGCCGCGCAGGTAGAGTTGCATGACCACACGGCAAACGAGGTGAACGCCGCGCGTCGTGGTATTTTACGGCAAAATGCTGAGCTTTGCGGGCTGCCCAACACGCGTATCATGAGTTTGCGTCCGGATCAGTGGGGTAACTCCGGCGAGTTTTTTGACCTCATTCTGGTGGATGCTCCATGCAGCGGGCAATCCCTGCTGTGCAAGGGGGTGAAAAATCCTGGTTGCCTAAGCTCTTCCATGGTTCGGGGAAACGCCAAGCGGCAGCGTGGCATCCTGCTTTCCGCCGTGCGTTGCGTAGCCCCAGGTGGACATTTGCTCTATTCTACTTGTACCTATGACCCGGAAGAGAATGAACGCGTGGTGGCATATATTATGCGACGCATTGGGGGCTTCTCGGCGTGTGAAGTTCCATCGCTGGCAGCATATCGCACATGGTTGGCTGATTTTCCGGCATACCGACTGATGCCCCACCATGGGGCGGGAGCCGGTGGATTTTGTTGCCTGTTGCGGCGTGAAAATAAGGAGGACGATTAAAATGAAGATGATACAAATGATGCTCATTGTTTCGCTGGTTGGGTTGAGCGCGTACGCTTCTCCCTTACCGCAAAAGGCAGATTTGCTAGCCTCCAATACTGTTGTGGCTCGGTATGAGGGCACGCAGCATCACCCATGTCGGCACATGACGGCTCTTTGTCCGGATCGTTGCAATCACGCTGCCACGCTGGCTCATTTCCGTGTGTTGCGCAACGAAAGATATCAAAAGTCCGGGGAATATGGCGATGAAAAAATCAACGAGGGCGATACTGCTTTGGTGGAGGTGCTCAAGGATACTCCGGGCCAGGATACAGCGGTGGCTGACTTCATTTCACGTCTTAAACCAGGGGATGTAGTTCGTTTCACCATGAACCACTACTATGTGCAGGATCACCAGACCCTCTTTCCTGTGCGCCCGGTCGTCCATATCGAGGTTGTCGAGACTTTTCGGGACGATTAAAAGGCATAGAGCATCAAGACGTTACATAAAAGTCTCTTCTTTTTTTCTTGCCATGCTAGCGGAGGTGAGCTATGATGAACAATGAGCTTTCGCTCGCTTTTTAACCTCACATTTACCATGAATGCATTGAAGAAATTTATCGCAGAGTTCATCGGCACGTTCGTGCTCGTTCTTTTCGGTTGTGGTACGGCGGCTGTCGTGCATTGCAGCGCAGAGCCCAATGTTGCGTACTTGCTTACAGCCCTGGCGTTCGGTCTCTCCATCGTGGCCATGGCTTATTCCATCGGCAACATCTCCGGTTGTCATGTCAATCCTGCCGTTTCCATCGGCATGCTCGCTAGTGGACGCATGGGGTTCGGCAGCTTCCTTGGCTATGTCATTTTCCAGTGTCTCGGGGCTATCGCCGCCGCTGCGGTGCTGATGTCGCTGCTGGGAATAGAATCAGGCCTCGGTGCGAATGGTTTGTATCACAATTGCATTTGCTCTTCCCTGCTGGTGGAGGGTATTCTCTCTTTTGTGTTCGTGCTAGCTGTGCTCGGAGCTACGGCGAAGGCATCCAACGGAGCTGTAGCCGGTCTCGTCATCGGTCTTTCTCTCACTCTGGTGCACATCTTAGGCATCTCATTCACGGGTACTTCTGTGAATCCTGCTCGTAGTCTCGGACCCGCTCTCTTCGTGGGAGGCAGTGCACTTGACAGTTTGTGGGTGTTCATTGTGGCACCTCTGGCAGGCGGACTGCTGGCGGCTGTTGCATATCGTTTGCTGAGCTGCGGATGTTGCTGCTGTGCGGACAAGGGAAAAGAAGAAGCTTGAGAATTTTCTCTCGTTTTTTCTGGACAACATTATTTTTCATCGGCAGGTCGCATAAGGATGCGGCCTGCCGCATTTCGCTTTGCAATTTTCATCCTCAGAGAAATTGATAAAACGTTTGACGCAAGCAGAAGCGTTCAGTAAAAAGACTGCGGCAACTTCGAAAAAGGATGCAAGAAACCTGAAACGGACGACCATGAAAACGATCCATTTCACCTGTACGAAAAAAGGGTTTTATGTCATCGAAAAAGGTCGGGTTTGCTTTCGGAGGCACGTGGGCATATGAGGGCGACGGAGTTCAAGTTGCGCTTGCATGGGACTTCCCCGTGTCGGCGCTGTCTCTGGACGGGGATATCGATAAACCAAACATTTGCGATGAGTGTTTCGACCTCCT
This sequence comes from uncultured Akkermansia sp., assembly GCA_947588645.1. GTDB lineage: Bacteria > Verrucomicrobiota > Verrucomicrobiia > Verrucomicrobiales > Akkermansiaceae > Akkermansia. The sequence continues at coordinate 86,606 of CANPYO010000001.1, forward strand.
GGCCCGGTATGAGTAGGAGGAAAAGGTTCCTGAGGAGCTCATCATCGATGATTTGTCGGAGGCGTTTTTTCGTTGTACGCAACGGTCAAGTACACTCACGGGATTCTCGTCGAAAATACGGATGACGCTCGGGTTGCCTAGGCGATGGAGGCGGAAGAGTTTATCCTTGCCTCATCACGCAATGGGTCAAGAGTGACGGCGATGAGCAGGAGAAATCATAGTGGCGCAGTTCCCACCGGAGGATTCACTTCGGGACGTGTGGGTGAAGGAGGACAGTAAGTGGATAGTGGCGAGCGTGCGCGGCTCCCACACCATCTCGACGCACATCGGCATTGACAGCCTAGCGGACGCATGGCAGTACGGTCTGGGAATGCTTAAGAGATGGTGCGCTCGATGCCACCAGGCTCACGCGAGTATATTGGTTCCATCAGGCGATCCAGCAGTTCGCCGAGCTGCGTTAAAAAGGAGCAGGAGTGAGAGATCTTAGCCCTCAGAACTACCATGGAGTGGACGAATGGAGTGCAGAGAAAATGAAGGGAGTGGTGAAACACTCCGTCAGACTGATGCTTCAACGTCTGAGTTTGAGATTAAAATTTCCCATGATAGTGAGTTCGAAAAGTTTCTCTTCCTCCTGAGTACCCATGCCAATGTTATGAATGATGAGAGCTTCGCGCCGATTGCTTTTCACATCGCTTACAATCATAATGCGCGGCAAGTTTCCACCCACAGTACAGGTAACTAAGTCGCCGGGCAAATAATCCGCAGAATTATCAGTAATGCGCAATGACCAACCACGATGTGTGAAGAAGGTGTACAGGTTCGGTACGCGACGATGATCAATGTTCGTATCCGGTCGCTTGAGTCCCCTTTTTCGGGTAGACGGGAAAAAGGGTCAACCCATTTTTTTGTGGAAAGTGCATTTTTTATGGAATAGGTGACCACATTCAAGCAAGACCCTGAGGCGG
>CANPYO010000002.1 GCA_947588645.1 uncultured Akkermansia sp.
AAGCTCCGCATTGCTCTGATGGATTGAGCAAAAATAAAAATTTACCCCGCCTCAAAATTATAGTTGACTTCGTAAATAACCAACAACCTATGCTTTATCATGTGCCGTTAACTGCCCATTGGGGGTGCTTTTTCTTGGGACGGATGTGATGTGTATCTCAACATTTCGTGAATTTTTTTACTTGTTCTGAGAGGATAAAACTGATAGATTCCCTTCCGGTTGATCAATCATTCGTTATGTCATACATCGTTGCACCTTCTCCTCGTTTGTCATTAACTTGTTTTAAGCAGTTTATATCTCTATTCGCCGCCTGCGTCGGTTGCTTCACAGGAGTGACATCAGCAGAGGTCGCCTTGCCATGGGAGCTGCAGGCGGTGCGTCTGATACGCAAGGGAAAACCGGAGATCGAGCAGGAGTTGCAGGAGCTGCTCAAGACGGAGCAGGAAAAGGGCAATAAGAAGGCGGGCTTGGTGTTGGCTCTTCGGTTGGCTGGAGGCTTCAGCGGAGAGCAGAATCATGATGAGGCGCGCAAAATCATAGAGCCCCTGGCAGCGGAGGGAGATGCGGAAGCGCAATGGTTACTGGCTTATGATGAGACGACGCGACTTAACTTGGGGAAAAATGGGGATAAAGAGCGGATTGCATCGCTCCTCAAAGATGCAGCAGATCAGGGCCACCACGGCGCGCAGGCTGCTTATGCAGCATTCTGCCGCAAATCCAACGACAAAGAGGCGAAGACCACGGCATTAAAATACGCCGAGAAAGCAGTGGAGCAGGGAAATTCTTACGCGATGTATCCCATTCCTACTGCCGAGAACCTTGTCAGTTCAGATGATATTATGGAACATAGTAAGAAAAGTTTGGTTGCGTGGAAAGCCGGGTGTGTGCAGGCGGCGGGCAATGTCATCGACTTCAATGAAGAACATTTGAAGGAGTTCGCGGAGTCGGGCTCGTCTTCTTGCATGAACTCAAGGATGGTAAAGATCTGCCGACAGAAAGGAGACCGGATGAACGAGACCAAATGGCTTACATTGGCTGCTGAGGGCGGTGATATGTTTGCCGTGCAGGCGCTCTCGCACATGACCGCCACGGACGCCGAAAAGGACTACCGTGACGCCTTCGGATACGATCACGATAAACTCGTGTACTTCGACGTGCCACAGGATTTGCCCAAGGCGGTGGAATTGTACAGTAAGGCAGCCGAAGGCGGGCATGTCCTCGCTATGTATAAATTGGCGGGTTGCTACGAGCTCGGTCGCGGCACAGAGCGCGATGAGAAAAAGGCGGAGGAATTGTATCGTAAAGCGGCAGAACAGAAACTGGACATAGCGGCGTTGCGTCTGGGACAGCTGCTCCTGCGGCGCGGTGGAAAAGCTGCCAAGGAAGCTAATAAATGGCTCGCCCAGGCCGCAGAGCAGGGGAACGTAGTGGCGAAGTACACGCTTGGGCTTTGCTACCTGAAGGGGAAGGGAGGCGTTAAGAAAAACATGCAGCGCGCACAAAGTCTTTTTACGGAAGCGGCGGCATTGTGTGACATTTGCAGCAAGTATGAGCTGGGCTTTGCCGCATACTTTGCCAAAGGCAGCGGCAAGGATAAGAAAAAGACTGCCCTGGAAACTCTCAACCACGCGGGGATAGACTGTGGTCCTCTTTGCATGGCTACCCCCATGATCAAACTAGAACTGTTTGGCGCCTATTGGGGGGCAGCCTACGATATCATTGGAGACAGTCGCTATAAGACGGACCACCTAGAAGCTGACTTCATGCGCGTGATGCAGGGGAACACCAACGCTCTCTGCCTCTACTACCTGCTGCGCGATCTCAAACTCCCCAAAAAAGGTTCGTAAAGGGGAGGCACCACATCGGTCCCAAGAAAAAACACCCCCATTAGGTAGTTAACAGTACATCATGAAGCATAAGTTGTTGGTTATTTACGATGTACGATTTGAATGCTAGCACGCTGCGCGCGTTCCTGCGAAACAAAAGCAAAGCAGAATTTTCGAAGACGATGGTGCGTTGATAGAAGGAAGGTCTCCTGTGTGAGACTATGTCGGTTTCACGGCTTTGCTCAATCATCAATGGTTTAAGCTTCTTGCTGGCTTATCTTCTTCATCCATGGGAAACGCATGAGGAATGGGTTGAATGAGCCCAGAGATGATTTTAGTGGGACACGTGTGGGGAGGCACAGTGGGGCGAAAATATAGAATTGACAGGGGTGGAAAGGAGGGCTAGGATGCAAGGGATGGGAGCACGTGCTCACAGATGGCTGGCGTGGGTGGGATGCATGCTGTTGGCGTTACTGGCGATAGGATGCGAGAGTCCGTTGTTGCCCCGACCTAGGCTGACGCGGGAGATACGTGGGCAACAGGTAGCGGATGAGCTCCTGTGCTCACTGCATACCGATTGGGAACTGCTGAAGCGTGTGAAGATGGAGGAGAAAGAGCGGCAGGCAGTGATCACACGTTACAATCGAAATTTGCTCAAACTGGTGCGGCGCGTGCGCTACGATGTATTGGATCGGGAACAGCCTCTGCCATGCCGTTTTGAGTTGGAGCAGGAAGGAACGCAGCTCATCGAACGTTTGAGTGAGGTATTTGACGATATGGTGCCGGCGACGGATGTACGGCTTAAGGAGCTGGAGGAACGCTATGTGGTGCCGGGGCTCGGGGTTCCGATGGTGGGGGTGATACCGGCCACAAAGTTGAAGAAAGACTTTGGGATAGCGGCATTTCGCGCGCGCGGGACGGTGAGCACGCTCACGGGGGTCATGGAGTTCCCGGAGGGAAAGCCGGTCATGCGTCTCATCTCACGTCGTGAACACGAGGATGTGCAGGTGGGAAGTATGCGTTATCAGCTTGCCGGTGATTTTTCCGCCGCTATCGAGGTGTACTGGAAACTTACGCAGGTGAAGAAAGGTAAATTGCTTGGTTTGTTGAGGCCGCAGCACGTACGAAACACCATGGGGCTGGTGTGCATGGAGAGGTATGATCCGAACAAGATACCCGTGGTGTTGGTGCATGGGCTCGCCAGTAGTGCGGCAACTTTCGGCAACCTGGTGAATCGGTTAATGCGCGAGGCGGAAATCCGCAAAAACTTCCAGTTTTGGTACTACAATTATCCAACCGGGATGGCGTGGACCATTAGCGCTGCCGGCTATCGGACAGCCTTACGGCGCACGCGCGAAAACTTTGACCCGCAGCATCGCAACCCAAATTGGGAGCGTATGGTGGCAGTGGGGCACTCCATGGGCGGGCTCATCACTCGATACAGTCAGTGCACTGAACCGTGGAAACTCTTGGACACTGCCCGGGACTCACGCAACAAGAACAGCTTTTCCGATTTCCTTGCCGGCCGGTATGTCAACCATCCATTCCCGCTAAAGCAAGGAAAGCAGGAGGACAAGATGGGAATCTACTATTTCGAGCCGATCCGCGCGGGGCGGGTGGTGTATATGGCAACGCCCCACCGAGGCGCTCCCATTGCGCGCAATCGGTTTGTGCTTTTGTTCAGTCACCTGGTGCATTTGCCGCAAACAATCCTGGAAGAAGCTTTTTCGATTGCCACCTTGCAGCAAGATAGTTTTTTAACCAATCCGAGAAAATACACCGAGGATTTCAACAGCATACGCCAGCTTTCACCGGACAGCTATTCCATCCGCGGACTGTCACGACTGACCGTACGGGATGCCCCTACCTACACGATTTTGGGAGACCGTGGCAACAACGACTCGCCGCAGAGCTCTGACGGTATTGTGCCATATTGGTCGTCCCATCTCCCGTGGGGGGCGGAGGACATTGTATCGAGCGATCACCATGTGCAGGATGAGAAGGAGACGGCAGACGTATTCACGCGTATCTTGCAAGGGGCGCTGCGCGACCGAAAAGTTGAAGAAGCCGGCAAATAAAACTTGACAAACAGGGGGAAGCGTGGCATCGTGTGCGTCCGCACTTGTCCCGCAGGCAGGAGCGCGTAACCTCGGCGGGTGACGCATGCGCACCGACGTCGGCAACACATTCAACAAACTCAATTTACAAAGGCAATGAAAACAAAGAAACTCGTTGTAGAGAAGCGAGAGATAACAGGAAGCGGCAAACTGAATGCACTGCGCGCACAGGGCTGGGTGCCGGGAGTCGTGTATGGTACCGCCGTGGGTGGGAATGTCAACGTGCAGATGAAGGCAGCCGATATACGTACGCTGCTGGGAGATGACGAGACCGACACAGTGCTGGTGACGCTGCAGATGGAAGGTAAGGAGCTGCTTACGCTCATCAAGCATGTACAGCACAATCACCTGACGGATAGCACAATGCACGTGGATTTCCACGCTGTGACGCCGGAGACTATGGTACTCACGGAAGTGCCGGTACACCTGAAGGGCACGCCGGTGGGGGTAGCAATGGGCGGTCAGGTGCAGCAGTTGGTGCATGACTTGCCGGTCCGCAGCGCCGTGAAGGATATACCCAGCGAGATCGTGGCGGACATCAGCGGCATTGCGCTCAACGAGTCCCTGCGCTTGTCGCAAATCACCCTGCCGGAGAAGGTGACTACGCCGTTCAATGGCACGGTGGTGCTGGTGTCGGTGGTGAAGCCATAAGCCGATCAAAAACTTACGTAGTGGGGCGCGCCTCGAAATGGGGTGCGCCCCACGTCTGTCCCAAGAAAAAGCACCCCCAATAGGCGATGCAGCAGCCGTAGGCTGCTGCCTATGTACGATGTACGATTTGGAAAGTTCGCGCGTGTTGCGCGGAGGGGCGGGGGCAGATAGGGTCTGCCTATTATCCAAATCGTAAGTCGTAAGTCGTAAATGGCAAGCGTATTCTCTGATGCATTTGTCGTGGAGTCGCCTATTTGATTGAAGCAGAAAGAAGAGACGCGACAAGCCGCGAGCTGCGGCTGGTGGCGCCTGAGTGCAGATGCACCGTTTCGTACGCCAGGTCAGCGCGGCGGGCGGCGGCCTGAGGGTCATCCAAAATGCGCTTCAGGGTTGAGGCAATTTCCTGTGCCGAGCAGGTGAGAATGGCTTGCTTGTCGAGCAGCAGTTGAACGAGATCAGCAAAGTTACTCATGTTCGGACCAACGACCACGGGGACATGCGCGGCAATAGCTTCCACGGGATTTTGTCCGCCGTCTGCCAGGAAGCTTTTGCCGATGACGGCGATTGTTGAAAGGGTGGTCCAATCGCGCAGTTCACCGGTAGTGTCAGCGATATAGCATACATCCTCGGGGGGAGAGGAAGGCAGGGGTAATGCTGCACTGCGTAGAACAGGAGTGAAACCGGCGGCAGAGAGCTCGCGCATAATTTCTGCGCGGCGTTCCATGTGGCGAGGGACAATGAGAGGGAAGGCACCGATGGAGCGCGCTGCTTCCGCGATGAGCAACTCCTCTCCGGCGTGAGTAGAGCAGGCCAACACGACAGGCTTGCCGTCCGAGAGGCGGCGCAAAATTTCCACGAAGTCGGCACGCGGGGCGGGAGGAACCGCGCCAAGCACATCAAACTTGATACTGCCGGTCACGGAGATGATGGCGGGGTTTACGCCGATACCGGCAAAGCGGGCGGCGTCGTTTTCGTTTTGCGCAGCCAGGCAAGAGAGGTAAGAAAAGAGAATGCGTGTGACAGGGCGCAGGGCAGCGTAGCGTTTTTCACTGCGGGGAGAGAGGCGGGCATTGAGCATGACCATGGGGATGCCTCTTTTACGGCAGAGGCGGGCGTGGTTTGGCCACAGCTCAGCCTCAATGAGCACGACAATTTGCGGCGTGAAGCGGCGCAACACCCTACCAACAACGCAGCCTAAATCCACGGGAGAATAGAGGACGCGGAGGTTTGAGATATCAGACTCGCGTGCCACTTGCAGGCCAGTGGCAGTGGAAGTGGCGAGCACAACGGGAGAATCCGGATGTTGGGAGCGCCAGTCGCGTATCCATTTGAGTGCGATAAAGACTTCGCCCACGCTGACGGCATGCACATAAACGACGCGTTGGGGTTCCTGCTGCTCAGGGATGCTGAAGAGGCCGAGACGCTCCCAAATATCACGCCACGCACCGCCCCGTCGCTTCATTTTGATGCAAAATCCCGGCAGAGAAACGAGCAGGAAGAGGGGGTAAATGACGTTGTAGAGAGCGAAGAGCAGAAAGCGAATCATGGAGCAGTCTGATAAAAGAGGAGGGTGTTTTTGCCGTAGCTTCGTTCATCGGCAATGCGCCAACCAGGAAAGTCTCGGGAATGTTGATCACCGACGCCATAGCCGATCTGAGCTTCTGCGATGAAGTAGCCACCCGGTAGCAGAAGCTCCGCCACACGTCCGGTCAGAAGTTCGGCGATCATATCCCTGTCGCCGGGGGCTTTGCAGTACGGCGGGTCGGCGAAAATGAAATCGAATTGCTCGTGCGCGCGGCGAGTGAAAGAGAGGCAATCTGATTGCACGACGACAGCGTGGGAAAGCTTGGAGCGTTCCAAATTCTGCCGAGCTGTGCGGCAGGCGGCGGCAGAGGCATCCACCAAACAAGCGTATGCTGCGCCACGACTCAACGCTTCCAGTCCCACGGAGCCCGTGCCGCAGAAGAGATCGAGAAGACGTGCACCGGGCAGTATCGGGGCAAGAATGTTGAAGAGGGCTTCGCGCACGCGATCCTGCGTGGGGCGAACCTCCCCCTTGGGAACCAGCAGGGGAAAGCCCTTGGCTCTGCCGGCTATGATTTTCATGCGCAGTAAAAGACTGGATAGAAGGACACAAAGAACGGGAGCTTATCACGCACAGAGGCGTGGGCTCCCGTCCGAAAGGGTTGGTTCCGAGCAGAGGAACATTTAGCGTTGCCCGGGCTTGCCTACATCAGCGCCGGGAGTAGAAACGGGAAAACGCAGCAGGTAATCCCCATGGGCGATGGAATTGCCGGTCACCGTGGCGCGCTCATCAAAGATGTAGGCCACGTACACAAACTTGCCATCGGTGGTGCGGGAGACGCGAAGGGACGTTACGAGCGTGCTGATCGGGGTCTCCTTCTTGAGCGTCCACTCCGTGCCGGTTTGAGCGCCGAAGACACTGGAATCAGGCACCGAGTAATCCTTGGGGGTGAGACGTCCATCGTTGGAAATCCATTCATTCTTATCCGCATCATAGCGAAGAGCGCTAATGGTGAGCGGAATTTGACGCTTCGTTTGAGAATCAACCGTGACAGAGAGAACCCGCCATGTATCGCCATCTTTTTGAAGCCCCATGGCCACCTGAGTGACCGGAACGACCTGGGTCTTATCCCACGCCGCCAAGAACGCATCGTAGTCCTTGCGGTCCGGCCAAATGGCAGCGTTGTACGAAGGACGCTGCATGGCGTTGAAGTCCCTGATAAAGGCAACCTTGTCATCCTGGGGGATCTGAGCAATGCGCTCATTCACCTTGCGGAGGGGTTCCTCGAGGCTCTTCGCGTCCGGTACGGCGCGAACTTGCGCACCGGTTCGCAGGAGCATGCTGCCATCCGCTGCTGTCGGGAAATATGACTCCATGACCCCGGCCTTGTCGGCAGCTTGAGCAGAAAGAGCAGGGATCGCCAGTGCTGCTAGAATGAAGGATAATGCTTTCATAAGAACGCAGCGGAGTTTAGCAGTTTTTTTTTTGCTTGGCAAGTGAAAAAATTCATGATAACCTGACATCATGTTCGGCAGGGCATGCACGCGGGCGGGAAAAGACCGCGAGGAAATTGCCCCTGTCGGCTCACGAACCACACACACTAAAATGAAAAAGATATATTGCATCGCATTGATGACAGCTGGGCTGTTGGGATTGAGCTCCTGCTCGGACATGACATCTTTGAATTCCATGTCGGCGAATTCTCTCGGGTCGGTAGCTCAGGTTATACCCGGCACGGTGGTATCCGCACGCGTTGTGCAGGTGGAGGCCAGCGATTCGAGCAAGAACATGGGTACGGCGATCGGAACAGCTCTTGGCGCAGGGGCCGGCTCCTTGCTGGGACGAGGGAAAGGGCAGATCGTATCGACCGTCGGATTCGGCGTAGTTGGGGCTCTCGCCGGACGCGGCGTGGGAGCAGCAGTTGGGAAGACCAAGGGTCAGGAACTTGTGATTTCTGCGGATGGTACCAAGCAGCAGTATCGTGTCATACAGCCGATCTACTCGCAGATTGGAGCTATACCCGTCGGCACGCACGGCAACTTGCAGTACGGCGGCAGCGAGAGCAAGTTCTTGCCTGACGGATTTTAAAGGAAACGATTGACAGCCGGGGCGCACCGCCGCAGCGTTATGAATAGCAAGAAAAATACGCCCGGTAAAAAACCGGGTGAGCGCGGGCGGGTGCGCACCTTCGTGCTGCGCAATAACCGGGCGAGCGCCAGCATCTGTAACTATGGTGCGCGGATGCTGGCTTTCAGCCTGGGGAAAAAAGATGTAGTTTGCGGTCCGAAGAGTCCGGCAGAGGTGCTGGCGGACACAAACTACAGTGGGGCGATCTGCGGGCGCGTGGCAAATCGCATTGCCGGAGCTGGGTTCCGCCTGAAAGGAAAGAGTTACAAGCTGGCGGCTAACGATGGCAAAAATCACCTGCATGGCGGCGCTGTAGGATTCTCGCACCGCTATTGGCAGCTTGATGCACTGAGCGATGAGGTGGTGGAGCTCTCATTGACGTCTCCCGCGGGGGACGAGGGCTACCCCGGACAAGTCGTAGTGCGAGCCTGCTACAGCTTGCTGGATACACAGCTGAGGCTCACGCTGATGGCCTTCAGCACAGAGGACACGCTGTTGAATCTCACAAACCATGTGTATTGGAACCTCGCGGGCAAAGGCACCATAGATGCCCACAGTCTGACGGTGGATGCCGACTATTATACACCGATGGTGGATCATATCCCGACCGGCGAAGTCCGGCATGTGAAGGGCAGCGGATTCGATTTGCGTCGCCCGCAATGTTTGGGTGGCTCCAAGAACAAGGGGCCGTTGAAGTTGGATGACAATTACGTGCTTTCGCGCATGGCGCAGGGTAACGCGTTGCGACCGGTGGCGAGTTTGTCGTTGCACAATCTGCGTATGGAACTGAGCACGGATGCCCCCGGGTTGCAGGTATACACTGGGGATGGCATGAGCACGCCTCCTCGAGGAGGCATAGCGTTGGAGGCGCAGGGATGGCCGGATGCGCCGCACCACGCGGATTTTCCCCCTATCAAGCTGCGAGCTGGGGAGCTTTTCACTCGCACGATATGCTGGGAGCTGCTGCGCGGAAAATAGCACGCTTGCGGGGGAAGTTGTTCCGGATCCGCGCGCGCTGCCAATATTTTCCGATAACTCACGCACTTGGGGGCGAAGCAGGGGAAACGCATTTGAGAAAAATTCATCAACGGAGGAAATACTCTTGTTGACCGGTATGATCGCTCATACCTATCAAAAAAATCTGCGCAACGTGCGCGAATTTTGCAATCGTACATAGGCGCCATTAGGCGCCTCCGTCGTACAGCGTAAATGAGAAGCTTTGCTTCCCGTCGCTTCCTCAGCAGAAAAAAGCAGCGCACCGGGAGTTCCGATGCGCTGCGGAGTCGATAAGATGATGCGGTGCGTTATCAGAATGAAAGTACGCCTTGAACGCCGGCCACCACGGAGTCGTTGTTGGTGGAGTAGGCCGGGTCATGGATGTACTGGATATGCGGCATCACGCGGAAGTAGCGGCAAAGCTGCAGGTTGTAGTAGGCCTCCAGAACCGTCTCGCGGCAATGGTAGTTATCTGCCATCGGTTCACCACTGTCTTCATAATACCATCCGGCAGGATTTTGTCCCTTGAACACGCCATAAGCAATGCCGAGGTAGTCATTCTTGCGAGAAGGAATGAGTTTGGCACGCAGACCTCCGGTGAGCTCGGCGGCGTCACCGTACTGCTGTTTAGCGGCTACGCCGCCACGTACGAACACAGTCACATGGTCGTTGATGGTGTACTGCACGCTGCTGACAACGCCTGCATTGCGGTGATGTTCTGACTCGCCTCCACCAATATTAACATCAAGCATTTCGAAGAACGGAGTGACTTTGAACACACCCTTGCCCTCACGGAAGTAGTGTCCCCACTCGCCCATCACGATGTAACCGTCGCCATTAGAGTTGATGGGATCGTAGCCGGGGAGGGTTCCCGTACGGGTTACCCCAGCCATCACATAATTCTTCTTGCCAATCTGCACCTGAGCGAGCGCGCCCACATTGCTGTCGATGAGCGGCAGCACGGTGGAGTTGCAGAAGCCGGAGTTCATGAAGGACGTATAGGTGTCGCTGGCAATGCCTACGGCATCAAAGTAATCGCCAAACTTCACCATACCTGCAACGATGGCGGCTTTCTTGCCGTTGAAAAAGTGCTTGACGGATACTTCCGGGAAGTAGAAATTGCGCTTTCCGACAAGATCGCGCTGGAAATCAGTCACGGAGCCAATAAGATCCGTACCGAAGCCCACGGTCTCCTTGTCCAGCGCCCAAGAGCCGATGAACTCGGCATGCAGCCACGTGCCGCCATTCACATCATCTTGGATGATGCGCTGGTTCACATGGCCGTGCAGCATTGCGTAGTTGAGGTTGGTGTCCTCTCCCCACTCGCTACGATGGATGTTGTAGTAGCCATAAGCCATATCAACGTGCCACTGGGATCCAGTCTTCTGATTTGCCTTCACTTTGTAGGAAGGGGCGTCGCATGCCGGAGTCAAAAGATCCATTTTCTGCAGCAGATTTTGCTTGCAGCAGGACTGCGATTCTGTCTGAGCTACCACCGGCATAGCCGCCAAGCCTGCCAGCGCCAAAGACGTAATATAGTTTGTTTTCATAGGTTGCGAGATTTTAGAACAGGAAGATCGACTACGCTCTTCCGTTAGGTCAGAGTGTATAACTTCTTACGGAAAAGTCAAATATTTTTTGACAAATATGAGGGGAAAAAAAGATTAAGCTTGCCAAAAGGGGAAAGTGTGGTAATATGGGCGGCGATGAGCGCGGGTATAGCTTAATGGCAAAGCTCCAGCCTTCCAAGCTGATTATGCGGGTTCGATTCCCGCTACCCGCTGAAACTTGGATGCGCAGAATATGGGATTCTGCCTGCAAAGCGGTTCGAGCCTCCCCCGCGAAGCCATGAGAGAAGAGCGAAATGTGCTGCTGCTGAGTATAGGCTACGGGCGCGGACACGAGACGGCGGCTGAAGCATTGGTGCAGGAGATGGAGAGCCGCGGTTGGCGAGCGCGAGTAAGTGATCCGTGCGCAGAGGCGAGGCCGCATTTGTTCCGTTGCACGCAGATGATCTATCGTGCGTGCGTGCGAAGACTGCCGTGGGCGTGGGGAATAGCATATGCGCAGATAGATGCGACGAACTGGGCGCGCATGCTGCATTTGCCGGGGATAGCCAGCGGAATGCGGCGGTTGCGCGACATGCTGCGATCCGGGGAAACGCAGCTCATTGTGTGCACTTATCCTCTGTACGCATACATGCTGGATGCCATGACGCAGCGAGGCGAACTGAGCACTCCTTATGCCGTTGTGGTGACGGATGCTTTGCATGTGAACAGCGCGTGGATACGTACGAAGGCTCCACTGATATGTCTGCCGGACGAGGAGAGCCATGCGCGCGTGCACGCTCGATTCGGCGTGGCGGAGGAGAGACTGTGCACCACCGGGTTTCCGGTGAGGCGGGAGTTCACACCGTGCCCTGATCGCTGTGCGCCCGGAGAAGGGGGGCAGGGCTTGCGAGTCGTGTACGGGGCGCATGCGCGACCGGAGCGAGTATGTGCGGATGTGCGTGGCATGCTGACAGCTTGGCCGGGAATGCACGTAACCCTGCTGGCGGAGGAACGAGAAACGCGCCTGCGCAGCATGCTGGGAGATGCAAGTGGGCGAGTGCATTACTTTGGAGGGGGCGGGGAGAGCATAGCAGAACCGCTTCGGCGGGCGCACTTTTACATCGGAAAGGCCGGAGCGGCGACCGTATTTGAGGCGTACGCCACGGAGACGCCGGTGCTGGTGAATTATCCACTGCCGGGACAGGAAGAGGGCAACCAGCAGCTCTTGCTTACCGATGGAGCAGGGGTGCAAATAAACAGTACGAGCGAGTTGTTGGAAACTATGGCGCGTTTGCTGGAACACGGAGCCCTCGGCTGGCAAAATATGGTGTATGCCATGCGCAGGAGTGCGCGCGGCAATGGAGCTGCGCGCACCGTGGACGCCTTCCAGAAACGCTTTTTCTCATGAAAGGTGACAAACCCATACTTTTGGTGGATAATTCCAACACGTTCACTAAATGCGCACTGGCGACGGCAGATGGGGAATTAAGCGGGCAGACGCGTTGTTTGCCCACTGCGCAGATAACTCCGGAGAGCGTGAATGAGGCTCTAGCGGAATGGAAGTTCGGGCAAGTCGTGCTCTGTTCAGTTGTACCGGTTGCGGCGGCTGTGCTGAGCGATATTTTTGCAGACCATCCGATGCATCGTATTAGCCACACAGATTGTCCACAGATGCTCAGGCTTTACGAAAACCCCGCATGTGTAGGAGCTGATCGGCTGGCAAACGCCGCCGCTGTGGCCCTTCACTACACTCTGCCGGCTTTGGCTGTCGATTTGGGAACGGCGTGCACATTCGACGTCGTGGTGCAGCGAGACGGCCTGTGTACTTTGCTGGGTGGAGCTATAGCCCCGGGGTTGCGAGCCCTCGCCGATGCCCCATCGCGCAGCACGCAGCTTCTGCCGCAATTAACGGATGCAGAGTTGGCGGTGCGTTTTTCTTCCCCCTTGGCACGTGATACGCACGGGGCCCTTCAGGCCGGGGTGCTGGCAGGCTATGAGGGAATGCTGCGCGGCATTGTACACCAGATGCGGATGGAGGAGGGGAAGGGCGCATGTTGTGTCTTGACCGGGGGGAACGCCTTATGGGGCGGAGCACCTCCGGAATGGGCTGATTATGTAGATCGCGAGCTGACCATGAAGGGAATGCTGGCTCTCTTTTTGGGGAAAGTACGCTGATTTTTGCGTGAGCATGCACCTTTTCCCAAAAAAGCAGGGCAATTCCATTTTTTTGTAGAAAGTGCATTTTATGGAACAAGTGGACATATTCAAGCAAGGCCCTCAGGCTCGCAGGGCAATCGCATTAGGAAATGCGTTTGCCTATGTACGAGGTACGATGTACGATTTGTTAATAATGTGCGCGTTGCGCAGATTTTTTCGAATCATTAATGCATGCTGAAATCCCTTTGGAGCCACCATCATGATGATCTCTTGTTGCCATGATTTTTGATGCGTATAAACAGTGATATCAGTCAATAAAGGCATTTCCTCTGTCGATTGACTTCTCTCAAACGCGTTTGCCCTGCTCAGGCTCGCTATTGCTTTTTAATGACGTCCGGCGGTCGTTATCACGATTCACTCTCCGCGTCAGCTTTGCCAAATTCGCGTCCTCGGCGATCACTATCTCCAAATCGTAAATCGTAAATGAATTGCATAGTTTTGGAGAAATTTTATGGGGACAAATGTGGTGAGCACGCAAAATAAGAGTTGCTTTTGGTCCGGAGCTGAGATACAATGACCCCACTTCAATTCAGTCAAACATTATCTATATGTCCGACAATATCGAATCCCAAGTAATTGATGTCATCGTCGAGCAACTCGGCGTGGATCGTGAGAAAGTGACCCCTGATGCCAAGTTCATCGATGATCTCGGCGCAGATTCTCTTGACACCGTCGAACTCGTCATGAGTTTCGAGGAAAAGTTTTCCGTGGATGTGCCCGACGAAGAAGCTGAGAAGCTGAAGTCAGTGAGCGATGTAGTCGCCTATATCAAGGAGCACAAACAGGGCTGATCTTCTGTCAATTCATCTGAAAAGCCGGGCGGTTTCCACCTTGTGGGCGGAGCCGCCCGTTTCATCTGCTGAGGAAGGGTGCATGATCCGGAGACATAGACGCACACCCAGCCACCCCACACTCCATGGACTCTGATTACGTAGGTTACGCCATTCGGCACACGCGCATTCTCTACGCTCCTTACAGGAGAATAGAATCCTTTGGGGAGACGCGTTTTAATTTCCTATTGGTCACTGAGCCGATGGACAGCATCGGGGAGAGTCGCGTGCGCAGTGGTTGGGTGGAGGCCGGAAAGCCCCGCATTCTCAAACCGCACAGGATGCGGGGTCCCGAGACAGAGGGGTTCAGCGCAGAGGCCGATCGATTTTTTGATTGGATGGCGGAGCATGGCATGCAGATGCAAGCGTTCATTCAGTACGGATTTCAATTCAGCCGCTCGGAGGTGCAGGAAGAGTATTTGCACGAGGATCTTCGCGAGGTGAGAGAACGCGTGGTGCGCGAGGTTGAGAGCAGGGGGGATGCATTGACGGCGGTGATAGAAGGGGTGGATGATGCGTGGGAGATATCGCTGCTGCGCTTCATGATTGAAATGATTCAGCAATCGCATGAAATTAACGTCTTCGATTTTAAGCGTCACGGCTTGCTGTAGCGTCATATGGGTGGCGCATGCGCAGGAGAATTACTCCCTCTGGCCGCGCAGACCGGTTGAGTTGGAGCAGGCGCGGCGGCTATATGTGCATGGAAAGGATGATGCACAGGCGCTCACCTTGCTTGGTCCCTTCATCAACAAGCGTGGATTGGCTGGGCGTGAAGCTCGGCGCTTGGTCGGCCTCATTCGCATTCGGCAATACCTGAGCACATCCAATCCTCACATGCTTTCCCACATCGTGAAGCGCGGGGAAAATCTGGAGCGAATTGCTACGACGTACAACAGCACGGCCGAACTTTTGGCTCTCATTAACCTTATGACCAACCCATCCGATTTAAAGGCAGGGCAGCGGGTGAATGTGGCGCCGGCCGATCTGCGGCTTGAGCTTCATGTAGGGGAGCGAGAGCTCACGCTGTGGGATGGACGCACTCTGGTGGCGGCTTACGATGTGCAGCCATCGGTCGATTTGAAGGGTGAAGAGAACGAGGAAACGAAGCTCTCCGACCGCGATGGGGAAATTAACGGAGCGCATGTGCCACGCGCATCGGCTCTTTTTGCTTCTTCGGATCGTATGCTCACTTTCGCGAATGGGCTTGTCCTTATCAACGACACGCGTCGTGCGCCGAAGAAGGCATACGTGCAAATGCAGCGCAAGGATCTCAATGAATTATCCTTGCTGGTGCGTGGCGGAGCACGACTCTCCGTGGTGCGCAAGGAGGAAGGTTTTGACCCCTTCGCCACCGTGAATGCAAGAAAAGTCCCACCGAAGAGAAAGCGTGAAGGGAGTTCCCGTTCGCGCTGATGAAATTTATTTTCTCTGTCGTCCGGATGGAGCAGGATACTTCTTGCGGGGGCGGATGCCGATGTAATTGCGTACGGACTTAAATCCCTGCCGGTAGGTGTTCGCTGCGGCATCCCAGAATGTGCAGGAACTGCCTCCATCCATATTCAATGCCGCACAAACGCGAAATGAGCCCATGCTGTTCGGGCGGCAAAGAACATTTGCGAGCTCGTGCAGGGTGAGGGGGGAAGTGATGGCGAGGCACCAGACGCCGGCTCCGTTGGTGGCGATAAACGTTCGCATGGCCTTACGGGTACGTTCCAGTCCGTGGACCGCCCGAAATCGCTCCACGAGAAACGGACCTCCCTGGATGGCTTCTCGCATGGTCTGAGGGGGCATGTGCAGTGCGGTACTCCGTTCCAGGAAGATGGTTCCTCCCGTGTCGTACAACGTACCCGCCACAGTGAATGAACCGGTGGAGAGCGGGGCGATGCTGCGTGAGGCGTGGCGCAGCAGGCCGAGAGGCGTGCGCTCAGGGTTGGCGGCAAAATAACCTCCGTTGACGCCGGCTACACAGGAATTACTGAGCATAGCCGCTTTCAGATTACCGTAAGCTGGTTTTCCGTCCCCTTCGTCCACAATGCACAGCTCGTGTGTGTCGGCGCGAAAAAAATGCGCTTCAATGCGATATCCCTTCACTTCACCATTCAGCAGGCTGATCCAGCTATCTCCCGTGGCATAGTCTTTGCTGCGGAATTCAGCGTACTGTGCACGACAACAGTCCACCGTGGTCAGCAACGCGCCCACAAAACAACTCACAAGCGTACAACCCAAGCGTGGGAGGAGAGAAAGACGGAGCATGCGGTTCGGGGCTTATTCCACAGAGGTGTTACGCTCAGTTTTCTTGACTTCGCGGTCACGTATGCGGCGTTTTTTGTCATCCTCTTTTTCTTTGGCTCGCCGATCGCGACGCTCATCGGATGTTTCGTTGGCGCGTTCATTGCCCCAGAGTTGAGAGAGACGCGGCATAGCGCGGCCGTAGAAGCTGTTGGGGTCGATTTTCATACTGGCGGTAATCAAGTCCTTCATGCGCCTGCTGCCGCCCTCCTCACGGCGAGCCTGACCGATGAGCAGGCAGTAAGCAGCCTGTCGATCCTCCGCGCGCAGGGCTTTGTCGTTTATCACCTTCATACTCTCGCCCATGAGGTCGTGCAGGGTCGTGTGAAAATCAGTCTTGAGGAAACCGTCTTTTGTATCCATGAGCTTGTAGAGGAATTGGAGGGCGCTGTGTGTATTGCGTCGTACCAATCCGGTGCTGTCGTTAGGGTCAGCAGCCTTGAGCAAATCCAGGAAGTTATCCGGCTTTTCGATGGACAATTCACCGATTTCTCCGAGCACCTTTGCTCTTTCCATACCGTTCAGGGAGTCAGCTTTTTTCATGAGGTCGAGCAGTTTGCGGTGCTCGGCCAGCTTACTGGCTATGTTTTTGAAAGCGGATGAACCTTTTTCATTGCCTAAAAAATCCATGCCGGGCAGGTTGGCGTACATGGAGCCGTTTTTATCCACCATCATGATGGTAGGGCACACATTGAAGGGGATGGAGGGCATTCCGGCCGAGATGCGCTGGGATTCCTCCGCCTGCTTGTCGGTAGGGTATTCGTAGATGGGCACGGCTACCAGCAGGGCTTGTCCGGTCACCTTTTCCAGCTCCGCTTGCTTCCAGAATGACTCGAGCATGCGCACACTGCGCTGGTTCCAATCTGGACCGTAGCAGAAAACAATCACACCGTCATCACCCGCTGCATCCAGGGCATCCCGGAAGGTTTCCGGACGACGCGGATTTTTCTGTTCGCTCGGTTTGTCGGCAGCTGATTGTTGCTGTCCGGCGGAAGCTGGGTCAACCTTAGCCGATTCCGCAGGAGGTGCCGGATCTTGGGCAGTGCAGAGCGCCGCCGTCGCCGCCAACACGGCGAACGGAGCGACGAACAGAGGGAACCTATTTGCCTTTCTTGTTATCATAGACCAGAATCGCTTTGAAGTTGATGCCTTGCAGCTGCTCTGCGCCGGAGTCAATACGGATGTAGCGGGCTTGCGGGCTGCTTCTATCCACTGTGACGACGACGCAGGGTTTTTCGGAAGATTCGGGAAGATTGGCGAGCAGTTTCCACTCTTTACCGTCTATTGAGGTTTCGACGAACCACTCGCGGTAGGCGGTGCAGTTTTTGCCACTGGGCACAATGACGATGCCGCCGATGTTCGTGCGTTTGGTCAGTTCCACAATGACCTTGTGGTGCTTACCCTTTTCGGAGACAATGGCGCCTCCCTGGGGAGTGAGTGCGGCGGCATGGGTTACGATGCTGTCCTGCTTGGGGGCGTACATATCCAGCATCACCAATCCCCCCGGGGAGACCAGTCTGCCGGGCGGCGGGGTGAAGTCGGGCATATTATTTTCCTCGGGTTTCAGGAATTCCTTGCTGTACTTGTTAGCCAGCTCCAAGTAGTACTCTCTCTCTCGTCCACTGCTGGTGCGCGAGTTTTCAAGAGAGAGCGCCGTCATTTCCTCAGCTGCGCGGATAACGGAGGCCTTTAGCAAAATCTGTGTGCTTTCGTAATTCGGATCATCTTTGGGGAGTTCGTCGAGCAGCTTATCCACCATGGCGCGCACGCGCTCGCCAACGGTACGTTGCTCCAGGTAGCCGCGTCGCACTGCCCAGCTGAGAGCCGGGCCAAAGGAGGGACGTCGCCGTACGCTGTCCGCTATCAGTTGAAAGAAGGCGAGTTTCGGCGGTATGGCTTTCCCTAGGGAGTCGAACTGCATGTTGAGCATCTTCTCCATGTCCCATTCCGCCTTTTCATTTTCGTTGAGATTCTCAAAATAGCCCTTGAATGCAACCATCTTTTGCTTAGGCGTTTTGAGAGTTGTGAGCAGGGTGGGGTAGATGGTTTCCGTGAGGTAGCGGGCACACATTTCCGGGTGTTTGGGAGCTACGGAAGAGCAGATAAAGTCATTTACCCCCAGGTATTTCGAGGGACGCTTGCTGAGATATTTGGCAGCAGTGTCCAGGTACATGGTCCACACAGGATTGTAGAGAGGCTGCATGGTGACAGCCATTTCGTACAGGTTGAGTGCCTTGATGGGGTTTTTATTTTGAGCGAGGAGACCCGCCAGTGAGCAAATCATCTGGGCATCGCGGGTTCGCTGGCCGTCTTTGTACATATCCGTCATCATTTGCAGAGCGCTCCACCTGTGCAGTCCCCAAGTAGGGTAGTGGGGCTGGCGTTTTTCGGAGATGGTGTTGGAGGGATGCCACTCACCGTCCACATATACGGCGTAGGCGCAGTGACCGGGTTCTCCCATCGTGAAAGCCGGAACACCGTTGGAACATGCGGAGGAGGCTCCGAAGTGGGATAATCCACCGCACACGGCGCCGATATCACGCGTCTCCTTGGCGAACAGGCCGGGATAGAGGACATCGAAGGGCTGATAGTAGTACTTCGAGAAGATGATGTCTCCGTACTTGTTGAGGGGGAGATAGGGAACCTGACTGCACATTCCCATATAGGCGCGAGCGGGGGCGGAGCAGTTATCCCGCTGCCAGCGCATGCTGCTGGCGGTGCCGAAGGGGCTGTCACCCTTCCAACCGCAGGGAAAGTGCATGAGCCAGTCCGGAAGGTTGCCGAAGGAGGTGTTGAGCAGCCCCTGATCCCAGCTTTCGGCAAAAAAGAGGTAACGCTCGCGAGCCAGGCGGAAATTATCCTTCACCGGCCCCTTCTTTTTACCCGAGTCGGAGCCGATATCAGGCAGAGGGATGCCCGTATCTTTGTAATATTTGATCTGCTCCTTGGTGAGGGGCACGCCGGCGCCGTACCAACCGTTTCGGGTGAACTCCACCGCAACAGCCGCCGCAATACGGCGTTTCACGCCAGGTTTGATCTTCACGTTGTCCAAGAGCAGGTCGCGATCCATATCCTTGTCCGCTTTCCGGAATTGCTGCACCATGGCCAGGGCGATCTCGGGCTTTTCCATCTCCCCGTCGTACACAAAGGAGCTTATCCAAGGCAGGTTGTTAAGAAGGACAGCCAGCGAGTCGGCCGTCTCCGTGTCTTTCATCAGATCGACAAAGGCATCCATGTTGGCTCGGTGCAGCAGCTCCCACTGCGTAATTTGGAGGCGGTTTTTCGGGTCGCGGATGAAAGCGAGGACGCGCTCTCGATCCGGCGTGCCGAGGCGCGAACGAATGTGGTTGGCAAGCTTGCGTTCAAGAATTCTTGGCTTACGCCACTCATTAGGACGGATAATGCCCTTCACATCCTCTTCTTGCACGGGGCGGCGTCCCCGATCTTCCCCGAGAGATCGATTGAGCTTGGTAATTTCAGCGTTGTCGGGATCCACTTCTTCATCGTCTTCTTTGATATCCTCTACATCAACGACAGGCTCGGGCTCAGGTTCGGGCTCTGGCTCCGTGGTGTTTTGTACCACGGGTTCAGGTTCCTTTTTGTGGATATCGATTTCAAGGATGTTGTCGCTCGATGGCTCGGGCTGATGAACCACCTGCTTATCGCCGCCCGGGAAGAGCATCGGATCCACTACGTAACCCACCATCAGAATCACCAGGACGAGTACGACATAGGACAGTCTCCATTTCATGTAGCTTTGATAGCAAATTTTGTCAGTTTTGTCAAGTGTACAACAGGGTGATCCAGGGCAAACGCATTAGAAAATGCGTTTGCCCATTTACGATTTACGGTTTACGATGTACAATTTATTAATAATGTGAGCATTGCGCAGATATCTTCTGGACGGAAGATGTACTCAAAAATGAGAGAGGAACAACTTCATCTGCATCGCGGGGCGGATTGCCATTGCTGGTTTCGCGTTCGGGAACAAACGAATCATTGAACATCGTACATAGGCGGCGTTTAGCCGCCATTGTCCGTACATGGCTTTTAAAATTCCTCTCTGCATTTGCTCCGAAAAATCCGCGCGCGAGTGCGGGGTTTTCGAATCGTAAATCATAAATCGTAAACGTATTGGGATAAATGTAGAGTGCCCCCATTTTATAGGAGGGCGATCATCAGAAAGCATCATTTTTTTCACGGCATGGGGAAAAAAATCGAGTTTGTGCTTGCAAAGCGTGCGAAAATATGCTTTACTCCCCCCGCACACGCCGCCGCTGTAGCTCAGTGGTAGAGCAACGCATTCGTAATGCGTGGGTCGTCAGTTCGAATCTGACCAGCGGCTTGCTCTCAGGAGGGCGTGCAACTCGGATGCCTCCGTAGCTCAGTTGGTAGAGCAGCTGACTCTTAATCAGTTTGTCCACGGTTCGAGCCCGTGCGGGGGTAGTTGCAGCGTATCGCAAGAGCGGTGAACTGCAGGAAGAAGGCCTCCGTAGCTCAGTTGGTAGAGCAGCTGACTCTTAATCAGTTTGTCCACGGTTCGAGCCCGTGCGGGGGTAGGAGTAGAAGGGGGAGGAGCGGCCGACAACGAGCAGCAGCCCCGCCATTTCAGACAGACTAGCGCGCGCATGCCAACGGATATACGACTCAAGCGCAACTTTTCCATCATTGCGCACATCGACCACGGCAAGACGACACTTTCGGATCGCTTGCTGGAACGCACGCACACCATAGCTGAGCGCGATAAGCAGGATCAACTGCTGGACGCGATGGATCTGGAACGTGAAAAGGGCATTACGATCAAATCCCACCCGGTGACGATGCGCTACACGGCACAGGATGGCGAGAGTTACGAACTCAATTTGCTGGACACGCCGGGGCACGTAGATTTTTCGTATGAGGTGTCACGCTCGTTGGCGGCGTGTGATGGGGCCTTGCTCATCGTAGATGCGGCTCAGGGGGTGGAGGCGCAGACGCTTGCCAACATGCACCTGGCCATGCAGCAAAAGCTCGAGATTGTGCCAGTCATCAACAAGATCGACCTCCCGGGCGCTGATTTGCCTAAGGTGTATCGCCAGCTTGAAGAGCTTATTTGCATCCCGCGCGAGGAGGCTATCCTTTGCTCGGCAAAGGCGGGAATCGGCATCGAAGATGTGCTCGAAGCCATCGTAAATCGCATTCCCGCACCGAAACAGGCGGAAGATGACAAACTCAGGGCGTTGGTGTTCGATTCTGTGTACGATGCGTATCGGGGCGTGGTATCGTACGTGCGGGTGGTGAGCGGGAGAGTGGCGCGGGGTATGAAGGTGAAGCTTTTTGCGACGCCGGACACCTTTGAGGTGAAGGAGGTGGGCATTTTCACACCCGGCATGCAGGCGGCGGGTGAGCTGAGCACCGGCGATGTAGGTTACATCATCGCCAACATGAAGAGCGCTGCCGATGTGAAAATAGGCGACACGTACACGGATCTGCAAAACCCCTGCATTGAGCCGTTGCCGGGCTTCAAAGAGATCCACCCCATGGTCTTCTCCGGCATTTACCCGGTAGATTCTGCCGACTACGAGAACCTGAAGACGGCCATGGCGAAGCTGCAGATTAACGATGCGGCATTCACGTACATGGCAGAGAGTTCCGTGGCTCTGGGTTTTGGCTTCCGTTGCGGATTCCTAGGCTTGCTGCACATGGAGATTATCCAGGAGCGGTTGAGACGCGAGTTCAACATGGATGTCATCTCCACCTACCCCTCCGTCATTTATGAAGTCACAAAAACGGACGGTAGTGAACTGACGGTGGATAACCCGGGGATGCTTCCCGAGACGCAGGAGATTCAGGAAATACGCGAGCCCATGGTGAAAGTGTTTATCATGCTGCCCAGCGAGTACATCGGTGACATGATGCGGTTGGTCATGGAAAAGCGCGGAGAGGTGATTCATACTGAGACGATCGACGACACGCGCGTCATGCTCACTTGCCGCATCCCCATGGCAGAGATTTTGGTGGACTTCAACGACAAGCTCAAGAGCATTACCCGAGGCTACGGAAGCATGGATTATGAGTTTGACGGATACAGCCCCGCTCAGCTCGTGAAAATGGATATGCTCATTGCCGGCGAGCCTGTGGATGCCTTCTCAATGATCGTCCACCGCCAGCGTGCTGAAGCGCAGGGGCGCGAACTTGCGCTCAAGCTTAAAGAAGTTATCCCTCGGCAACTCTTCACCGTGGCGATTCAGGCCTGTATCGGTGGTAAAATCATCGCCCGTGAGAGTATTTCTCCCATGCGTAAAAATGTGACCGCAAAATGCTACGGTGGGGACGTGACACGTAAACGCAAACTTCTCGAAAAGCAGAAAGAGGGTAAGAAGCGCATGAAAGCCATCGGTCGTGTCAATATCCCGCAGGAGGCCTTCATTAATGTTCTCAAGAGCGGCAACTAGACCATGGACATACTGCAAGCCATCGTATTGGGGGTTGTGGAGGGGCTCACAGAGTACCTGCCTGTTTCCTCTACGGGGCATTTGATTATCGCGCAATACCTGCTCGGCATGCGGGAGAGTTCGGCCTTGAGTGCATTTGAAGTTTGCATTCAGGGGGGGGCGATTCTGGCGGTGCTGGGGCTGTATTTTCCACGCGTGGCGCAAATGTGGCGCGGTCTGCTGGGAAAGGCCCCGGAGGGGCGACGGCTTGCCGTGAACTTGCTCATCGGCTTTTTCCCCGCCGCTGTGGTTGGGCTGATTGGTTCGCGTTTCATCAAGACTTACCTGTTTAATGCGCCTACGGTGATGGTGAGTTGGGCGCTCGGAGGGATTGTGATCCTGCTCTACGTGCGCGCCCGCCAACGCGCCGGGAAGGCTGATGCAGGAATCCCGCTGGAACGACTTTCTGCGCGCGGTGCGCTCGGAATCGGTCTCATGCAGTGCATTGCCATGTGCCCGGGAGTAAGTCGGAGCCTCATGACCATGCTCGGAGGACTTTGTGCAGGGCTCAGTTTGGCCGCTGCGGTGGAGTTCAGTTTCCTGCTCGGTCTCATCACCCTGGGAGCGGCTACTTGCCACGATGCCGTGGCGCACGGCGCGGACATGCTGCAGCAAATCGGCTGGCAGGCCATGCTCATCGGCACCCTTGTCGCTTGGGTGAGTTCTATTGTAGCCGTCAAGTGGATGGTCGCGTTCCTCCAGCGCCACAGCCTGTCCATCTTCGGTTGGTATCGATTGGTTGCCGCCGCATTCATGCTTCTGCTTATAACGCAAGGTCTTCGCTGACGCGATCCGACGACCTCATATTGGCAGCGCCCCCGCGACTTTGTAACGACATCCTCGCGTAGTTCCACAATTCCGCGCCCGCATTTGCTCCGCTAAACTCGCGGCGTAGCCACCGAACTCCCTAAATCGTAAATGAATTGCATGATTTTAGGAAAATCTTATTGGGACAAATGTGGCGGTTGCTATGCCTTTTTCTATTGCTGCTTGGAACGGGGTGTGTTAAACTTCTCGCAGAGTTATGCACGAGGATATGGGCAAAAGCGAGGACGTTCTCACGAATGTTCAAACCAAGAAGGTAAGATATGTTGGGCGCAATGTGCAGCGCCGTGTTGTGAGCTCCTTTTGGGTAATTTTCTGGTGTGCGCTTGCTCTTCTCTCTATGTCTCTGTGGCTGCTGCGCCTCCTAGGGCTTGTCAGCTTCCTGTGATTTTCAGCGCATGCCGTCTCAAAAAAAGCAGCGCGCCGATCCGTGATCGGCACGCCGCTACAATAACCGTAATCAGCCTCTATTAGTTGCCGCGTACCACGGTGGTGTAGGAGGTGATGATGCCCAAGATATTCTTGCGCTTCACATCCACGCTGGATACTGTGCTGATGCCACCCGCGCGCTTTGCTGCGTCAATGGAGCTGTCGCCCAGTGCAACAACGCCCAAGTAAGAGGTGGAGGTGGCTTCGCCCACGCGGCTGCCGGCATTGCCGGAAACGGCCACGGGATCTGCAACGTCGGCATACACTGCTCCAACCGGGCGAGTGCTGAGCGCGCCGGCGCAGCTGGTGAAGATGAATCCAACGGCGGTAAGAGCAACAAGTGCTATGGTCTTTTTCATTGTAATAATGATCTGTTTGGTTATCTTGCGCCACGCATGCTTTCCTTCCACTCTCAGCGGCGATCGCCCACGCGGCGACGCCACTATATTACACGACAACTGGTGTTGTCAACAAAAAACTGTTTCCGGCACTCATAAAATCCACACGTGTCCCAATAAAGTCTCCTCCGGGCTCATTCAACCCGTTCCTCCTGCGTTTCCCATGGATGAAGAAGGTAAGCCAGCAAGAAGTTCAAACCATTGATGATTGGGCATAGCGTAGCAGCAGATGCTTTCCTCCTATCAATGCATCATCGTTTCAAGAGTTCCGCTACGCACCGGCTCGGCAATCTCGCGCGTAGTGCGTAGGCGTTCAAACTGTAAATCGCAAATAACCAACAACTTATGCTTCGTGATGCGCCGTTAACTGCCTATTGGGGGTGCTCTTTCTTGGGACGGATGTGGAGCACGGCTTCGAGACATCCTTTTTTGCCTTGCAGAGCGGGGCAAGATATGGCATACTAACCGCGTCAAGTTATGCCTCGTATACTTATCAGGGAGCCAAATCATTTCTACACCTACGAACTTCCGGTGGCTCCGGGAGGGGAGGTGGTGGTGGGCAGTGCGCCCACGTGTCAGCTTGCACTGCCCGGCGTTGGGGGACTCGCTCCGACCCACGCGCGCATCGTCTGCCAACCTCCGGGGTACGTCATCGAGGATTTGCAGAGCCAATTTGGCACCTTGCAAAATGGCCGCCGTGTGCAGGCGGAGTACATGACGCCCGGCGCTGAATATATGCTCGGGGCAGCCTGCATCGTTTTGGATCCGAGGAGTGTGCCTGCCCAGCCCCAGCCCCAACAGGCCCAGCCGCAGCCGGAGGCGCCAAAGGCACAGCCTGCGCCGGACAAAGGTGCGGCGCCGCATGCGATCAAAAAGCCGCACGTGATGAAGAAGGCGGCGGCTCATGGCGGAACCGGCGCTTCGTCCGTGGGCGGCGCCGATTTGGAAAAGCTCGTCAAAAAATATGACCGCGGCGGGGGATCTAAGCTCACGTTTGTGTACGTGCTGATTCTGCTTCTCTTCGCTTTTTATGCGGGGCTAGCTTTGCGTCACTGGCAGCGTACAGGAAATTGCCTGCCCGGTATTGTGGCGGACGGGGACTAAATCCCCGATTCCCAATGCCGGCGCGTACGTGCCCGGCGGTCAACGGAAGTAAGCATGAGCAGGAGCAGACAGAAGGTAACGCAGATGCTGCTGGCGGCGGCAGTGGCGCTCGTTTTGCCGACAGGGTGCAAGGACGAAAAAGAAGCGCAACAGACCGCAACTACCGGGCAAGATGTGGGCATACCGCTCCAAGCGGCAGTACCGACGGAACCGGAGATGCAGGATGTGCGGCTCAACCTGTTGCCGCTGTTGGCAGACTTCCCGATGGTGAAGTTGGGAGATGTGCAAATGACATGCACGCAGAAGGAAGATGGAAGAGTGATGGTCACAGCGCGAGCCATGCTCAGTGTGGAAGAAGATTTGTATGCTCCGGAGGATGCCCCGGCTATCTTCAATGCCGAGCGCAAAGAAATCAATGATGCCATGAATCGTGCCATGCTGCCGGAATCTGCCTATCTGCTGCAGGTGGGCGCTGATGCCGGCAGTATCACCGAAGAAGATCGCGCCGCCAAGCCCCTCCCGGAGAATCTGCAGAAACTTGCCGACGAAATCAAGCAGCTTGCAGAGCGCCCTGTGTACCGCCTGCATACCCCTGCTCAAACAACGGTGGAAATCCCTGCTTCCATGCTGGCTTCTCGGGTCGGTGACCATTGGTCGATGAGCGATATCAGTTTCGACACCCAGCCTTTGCGCAGCCTGCTGCCCCTCATTCCGGAGCGCTCCCTGCCACAGGATGCCACGGTTGTCACAGACGGTTTTGAGGTGAAGCAACGAGCCCTGCTGCGCGAAAAGATTGAGGCCTTCAACACTGCGGCAAAGCCTTACATTGACGGTCGTGAGTCCGCCGCACGCACGCGCATGTTGCAGGCAAAAGCGCATCGCGAAGAAGCGGAACAGGCTGCCCGGCAGGAAGCTGCTGCACGCGAGGAAAGTCGAAAGAACTGGGAAGCTGTCTGCACAAAATTTTTCTACGATTCCGCGGCCTACGCGGGTGAGTGGAAGCGAGGGAATGCTTTCGGGAAGTTCACCCTACGCATTTCGCGCGCTGAAAAATTCCCTGATTCCCTGCAATTTGTCGGTACCCTCTCCGATACTGACCTCCCGCAAGCAGAGCTTCGTATTGTGGGACGATGCGAGGCTGCCCCGAAAAATGGCGCTCCCATTCCCTGTGTGGTTCACGTGTATAACGGACGCTATGACCCGGATGTGGCTACAGCAGAAGTTTTTGATAAGAAAGACGGCATCTTGCTCCTTTCTCTTGCGGAGGATGGCTCGCTCACCGGCAAATTGACTTGCGAATCTTGGTCCGAGCAACCGGAAAAAGACTTTGAGGTGCGGTTGAACCACGTGGCTAAAAAAGCCGTTCGTCGCACGCCGAGGCGGCGTCCTGCCGAACCTGGGGCAGCAGCACCCCCCGCTCCTCCCGCCGCCGCTCCCGCTGCACCACAACCCGAACGCTGAGCTTTCAGATGAGCTTGAGTCGCACGAGATCCTGCGTGTCGATCAAGCCGACCGGGCGGTTCTCCCCATCCAGCACCACCAGATCGTCAATGCGGCGGTCACGCAGCGTCCTGACTGCCGCGATAGCTAACTGATCCGCCTGCACAAACACCGGAGAAACCGTCATAAATTGCGCTACGGGCAAACTCCCGCAGTCCGGGTGCAATTGGAAAGTTCGCGCAAAGTCTCCGTGCGTGAAAATGCCGGCCAAAGATCCATCTTCCTTGGTGAGTACACAGGCGCCGCTGCGCGCTTTCGTCATGGCAACAAGGCAATCCATGATGGTCACCCCGCTCGGCAATATCGCCAAATCTTTGCGCATGATATCCGAGATGCGGGTGAGTAAGGCCCGCCCCAGCGATCCGCCGGGGTGGCTGCGAGCAAAGTCCTCCTTGGTGAAATGTCTCGCCTCCAACAACGCCATCGCCAACGCATCCCCCATCACCAGCATTGCCGTGGAGGACGAAGTGGGCGCCAGATTCAGCGGATCTGCCTCACGCTGTACGGACGTGTCCAACACAATGTCCGAGAGCTGGGCAAGGGTGGATCCCGGCTTGCCGGTCATGCCAATGATGGGCATCTCATAGCGTTTCAAAAAGGGAAGCAGCGCAAGAAGCTCCGAGGTCTCGCCCGAGAAAGACATGGCTATGCAGGTATCACCATCCTGCACGATGCCCAAGTCTCCGTGCATCGCATTCATAGAATCCAGCACCACAGATGGCGCACCGGTGGACGTCAGCGTCGCGGCGATTTTGTTGCCTACCAACCCGCTCTTCCCCACACCGACGACGATGATTTTATGCCCGCTCTCCACAGCGTTTTTCATGGCCTCCACGGCTCGGTTAAAGGTGTCGTCCAGTTGCTCCCCGATGACACGCAATGCCTCAATCTCATCCTCGAAAACCTTTTTCCCGCGTACTGTGTGTTCTGTCATTGTTCAGTCTGTAAGTTGTCGCCGACATGCTAACATACGCGCCATTGCGTGTCAAGGTACATGCTTGCCATTTCACGGCAAACGCATTTGGATGAAATGGAAAAGCAGAGAAAACT
This sequence comes from uncultured Akkermansia sp., assembly GCA_947588645.1. Lineage (GTDB taxonomy): Bacteria > Verrucomicrobiota > Verrucomicrobiia > Verrucomicrobiales > Akkermansiaceae > Akkermansia. The sequence continues at coordinate 27,908 of CANPYO010000002.1, forward strand.
CTCCAAACGTTTGATCACGTGTCTGTTTCCGAATACGAAAACCGCAATGGCAGCGCACTCTGCGATGCATATGAAGTTGTTCCTTTCTCGTTTTTGAGTACATCTGCCGTCCAGAACATATCTGCGCAACGCGCACGTTATCAATAAATCGTACATCGTACATCGTACCTCGTACATAGGCAAACGCATTTCCTAATGCGTTTGCCCCGCTTGCCATTTCACGGTTTGTAATTTGAAAATATGGCGCACCCCACACGTGTCCCAATACATTGACGATTCGACATAGCGTAACAACAGATGCTTTCCACCCATCAACGTATCATCATTTCAAGAGTTCCGTTACGCACCGGTTCGGCAATCTAATCTCGCGCCAGCATTCAAATCGTAAATCGTACATAGGTGCCGTCAGGCGCCAATGGCTGCCTGTTGGGATCGCTATTTTGGACGGATGTTGGCGCACGAAATCGTCGATTGAAAATCGCATACGCAGATTTTCATTGTCAATACAGACATGATAGGATAGATTGGCGGTATGAAATGTCGGATGCTAGCGTGTGTGCTGGGGCTGATCTTGGCCTCCTGTGTGGGGACCAAAAAGCTCTCCATACGAACCGAACCGGCGGGGGCGACGGTATGTATCAACGGTGTGCCGCAGGGGAGCGTGACGCCGATGGAAGTGGAAGTGAATCAAAAGAAGGATTTGGGCATTGTGGTGAGCAAACCCGGGTATGAAAGCACAGCGTACACCGTGGCTACACGCACGAATTGGTGGCTTTCTTTACTCTGGACAAAGAGCGATCCGCGGGCGCGGTTTATCGAAGAAGATGAGGTGACAATACCCATGAAGCGCATACCGACGCTGAGTAACTTCCGAGCTAGCAGCATGCCGCCTTACACCGGAGGACGCGAGGCAGCTCCTGCGCCGCCGCCCCTGCGTCCCATGCCCAAAGATTTGGAGTCATGATCGAGACGCTCAGCGCATCGTAGCGGTGAGGCAGGGGAGCAAATCGCGGGCGCATACGCACAGGGGGAAGCCCTGTCTGGCTCGGGCAATGCCTGCAGCTCGTCCGCATAGAAAAGCGCCTAACGCAGCAGCGTGAAAAGGACTGAGACCTTGCGCGGCGAGACCTGCTACGGCTCCGGCCAGCACGTCGCCCTGACCACCATTAGCCATGAACGGGCCGCCTGTGGAATTGTAGAGGATGGAGGCGCCATCAGAGATGAGTGAGCGGGCTCCTTTGAGCAGAAGCGTGCAGGGGTGGCGCAGAAGGAATTGGGCTGCAGTTTCGGCACGTGCGAGATCAGCAGCTTGCGGGAAAAGAGCGAGCATTTCTCCGGGATGAGGGGTCAGAATGGCTTGCCGCGGCCAGGGCAAGTGACCTGCCGCGAGCAGGCGTAGAGCATCAGCATCCATCACCACCGGGCATTCGGCTCGCTCGAGCAGTGCGCTGAGTGCCGCCTGATTTTCGGCGGATGGTGACCCCAACCCAGGGCCGATGAGGAAAGCTTGCGCGCCTTCGGAGGGAACATCTGCAAAATGATTGACGCGGCGCACCATAATCTCCGGAGCCACGCGTACAGCGAGCAGGTCGTAGTACTCCGGCAGGCAGAATAGCTCCACCAGCCCGGCGCCCGAGCGTAAGGCGGCTTCTGCGCACATCTGGGCAGCGCCAAGAAAACCGACCGAGCCGGCGATGACACGCACGCGCCCCGCCTGATTTTTGTAGCAGCTGAAATGGCGCTGCGGGAGCAAAGAAAGCAAGCTGCTGTCAGCCACTTGTGCCGTGGAATGAGGTAGAGGCACGCAGGGCAGGGGCACACCGATCAGGCGTCCCACATAATTTTCTGCGCCATCCGCGAGCATGCCTTCCTTCACACAGCCGATGGCCAGCGTAACATCAGCGCGCACGGTGTCGGCATCTGCGGCGCCGGTGTCGGCATCCAATCCGGTGGGAATATCCACGGAGAGAAGCGCGTTGCGAGGGTTGGTTCGGCGCAGCTCATTCATCTCATGCGCAAGCTGGGCGTATTTCGGGCGCAGCCCCCCGCGCGCGCCACTGCCCAGCAGACCATCGATGAGGAGCGTGCCCTCCGATGCCGGAGAAAGGGGGGGCGTGGCGATTTGTACATCCGCCTCTGCTGCGGTGAGTCCCAGTTGCCTGCGCGTTTCCGGCGCCATTTGTTCGACAGGGGTTGCGCAGCGCAAGGTGATGCGGGTGTATCCCAGCGAGCGGGCAAGGCCAAGGGCGTCCCCGGCGTTTTTCCCTTTGCCCGCGTACACAATGACGCGCGGTTGGTTCCGTCGCACTTCGGCGTATTCGGCATCGTTCTGCAGTTCAGCCGTTGCAGAGCTGATGGCCGCATCCATGAGCCCATCCGGCGTGATGGTACCGGCGTCCAAGACTGCTTGCTCGGCTCGGCGCATCTGCTGACAAGAGAGCACAAACATGGCGGGGTCTTGTCTTATTCGGAAGGAAGATCCTTGCGGTGCAAGGTGGGCCACACATAGCGCATGAAGAGCACCTTCAGCGAGGCTGTGAGGGGTACAGCCAGCAGAGCGCCAACGATACCGCCGAGGATACTTCCCCAAAACAGAACGGAGAACATGATCGTGAGGTCGTGCATATGCAGACGTTTACCGAGGATTTTGGGTTGAAGAATCCAACCGTCCAGCTGGCTTACACTCAGGAAGATGATGAGTACCGTCACCACATGCCCCACATCGTGCCAGGTGACCCAGGCGAGCAGGAGAGCAGGGATGCTCGTGGTGATCATACCGATGTAGGGAATGATACCCAGCAGGGCAGCTGCCACACCGATTGTCACCGCATAAGGCAGCCCCATAATCATGAGGGCACAGCCTAGTATAAAACCGTCAATGAGGCTCACCAGCATTTGCCCGCGCACGAAAGAGACAATGTAGTCGTTGATTTGGCTGAGCGTCTCCACCACTTCCTTTCGAAAGCTCGAAGCCCGGATCGGTAGCACGATGTCCCAGTTTTCGCGAATTGTTTCACTTTGCAGGAGAAAATAAAAGAGAAACACCGGAATGAGTATCAGCCCAACCACCAGCCCCACTGAGCCGTATAGCGCGCGCGTTCCCGCCGTGAGCCATCCGATGGCGATGTTTGTCAAATCCTTCGAATGATAATTCAGCGTGAACAGCAGCTTATCCTTGTAGCTTGGGGCAGCCGGTACGGCTGTTGTCGCATTCGGGTGTTGGTTGATGCGCTCTGTCACACGCTCATAAAACGAATCAACCGCAAATTGGGCAATGGAGTTCTTATTGAGAAAATCCTCCCCGGTGGCTACAGCCTTGGGCAGTATCGTGTCGCGGTCTACAATGAGCTGCCTGGTTTGGCTGACAAGCGGCGGCACGATGATCGCTCCACCGGCTCCGACCAATACGCTAACTCCGCACATCACCAGCAGCACGGCTACCACCCGGCGTCGGCGCAGATGCCGCTCCACCCAGTCCACACACGGGTTAAGCAGATATCCCAGCACCCCGGCAATAATGGCGGGCAGCAGCACGGGCTCCAGCGCGATGAAGGCTGTCACGAACCCATATAAAAGCCCACAGGCCAATGCTGTCAAAAAAGCGACACAGGCCCATGTGAGCGCATTCCAACACGCAGCCCGTTGAAAAGCTGTGGGGTAAGTTTTCTTGTGTGCCATACTTGCCGGATTTTATGCAGCGATTGCTGTTATGTCAATCCAATAATGCGATTTTTATTGACGATTTGCGATTTACAATTTGCAAAGCGAGCGCGGGAGGAAAAAATCAGCACGCCTCCTACGCATAATCACGCGGCGGCACAAAGCAGCAATGAAACACAACCTCTCCGTTCTGATAGAGCTGCACCACAATACGCCCGGGTTCGTGCAGCACAGTGTACGCGTCGTGATCTTCCGGGGGACGGGGGCTGAAACGCTCTGCTTTGCCAGGCGCAAGCACTGCCGCCCTCAGCACACAGACCAACCGACGATTGCTCATCACAAGCATCTCTTCAAAGTTCGGCGTTGGCAGGGTAAGTGACGGAATGCGGGGCATCTGCGCTGCACTATACACCAATTTCCCCTTTTGTCAAGTTTTTGCCGTGCGGATTTTTTTTCATTGATTCGCCTATGGGATGTGGTATGATGAGGATGAAGAGAGGGTCGTTTCGATGGCCCGGAACAACTTGAATCGGACATGAAATACTCCAAAAATACGCTGAAAACAGGTGGCAGGGCGCGCGCGCACGGGCGCGGGTTCGCGCTGGTGGCGAGTCTCACGCTCATGATGTTGCTCGGGCTGATTGCGGTGGGCATTTTGGCGGTGGCCTCCTCGCAGAATCGCATTGCAGCGCAGACGATTTTGCAGGAAGAGGCTCGCCAGCAGGCTCTTATCGGATTGGATGCCGCTATCGCCAGCATGCAGATGGAGTTGGGTCCGGATCAGCGCGTTACCGCATCCTCAGGCATTCTCTCTGCAGAGGAGTCCTCCCCTCAGCACATCCTCGGCGTATGGGAAAGCTGGAAAGCGCCCCTTTACAGCAGCAGTGACGGCGCTACCATTGCTTCGACGTACAATGAGGGGCGCTCATCCATGTTTCGTCGTTGGCTTATTTCCTGCCGCGACCTCTCCTCTCAGCGCCAGCCCAACTCCATTTCAGATTTGGGCCGTTCCAAGCCCGGACAACGCATCTGCATGATTGGCGAGGGAACCCTCGGCACCAAAGTGAACGAGCGGGAGTACGTGTATGCCGATCTCATCACCATGCCATCCTCCGGTCGCAATGAAACCTGTTTTGCCTGGTGGGTGGGCGGCGAAAATCAAAAGGCCAATGTGGCTATTGCTGATCGCGAGCCCACCAGTGATCCCGTGGAGATTTTGCACCGCACTTGGGATACTCCTGCCCCGGACTTTAGCGGCAGCTCCAATTTCTCTTTCCTGCCGGAAGATATTGAAGCCCCTGAGAAAATCCTCACCATGCGCACGCTCCCGCTCGTGGATCGCGGCTCCGCGCCTGTGGGAATGCCCTATTTCTTCGATGCCACCACCTTTTCCTACTCTCTGCTCACCAATGTACGCGACGGCGGGCTGAAGCTTGACCTGAATACTCTGCTTAGCAAGCGCTCTTTGTCCGGCACGGGACTCCAGGAGCGCAACGACCAGGATTGCCCGATTGCTGAAGGCGATGGTCTGCCCTCCGGTACCGAGTCCAAATTCCCCATCGGCTCCTGGCAAACCTTGCACGCCTTCTACAATTTGTGGCCCGACGGTTCCGGTCAGGATAGGGATTTTACCTCCTTCCGACTTATCGGCAATCTCTTCACGGCTCACACTCGCATGGGGGGGTATCTCCAATCGGCAACCACCGATAAGGGAGATTCGATCACCTATTACGATGAGCGCGCTTCCATCGATGGTCAAAATGCCTCCGGTTACGCGCGCACTCCCATCCTCCTCGCGTTTTACGGCGCCTACGGGTTGGCTCTCTCTGCTCCGAGGTCGGGAATGGGTGGTTACAGCCATGGCACAGCCTACGCCCCTTTCATGTTGTGGTGGAATCCCTACAATGTTCAGATGCGCGTCGGTCCTAAAAAATTGTGGACTATGAGTTTGCCGTATCGAACAACCTCGATTGTGCGTCAAGATACGTACAGAAATCGATGGGATCGCTACTCCATGCTTCCAGCCTTGACGCCCAGAACCAACCCTGAGTTTCCCGGTAGTGTCGCACAAGGAAATGTACTGGGGTGTGACTGGGGAAATTACTTCGTGGTTTCCCAAGATGACCAAAGTAGCGACATCATTTTTGAACCCGGTGAAATCCTGATGTTTTCTATGGCAGAGGGATGGAATAATTTGACCTATGCTAATGAGCATCCGGGAGCAGAAAGCACAATATGCTTCAGCCAACCCCAGGAAATCCCCTTCGTCCAAGGAGACCAAGTAGGTTTGCTCCATAATTACTTTCAATCGTTCTACAGTTTCGGTACACGTTTTGAGTTTGTGCACAAGTATGCGCTTGAAACAAAGGAGGCATACAGCCAGATGGTTCTTCAACTGATAGATGACGATGATGGAAAATGCAGCGATGGTGCCTATATGTACGACACTGTCGGTGAGGTTTTAGGACCTAAGATGAGAGAAGCCTTTGCAGTGCCCCACGGGTTCAATGGAATCGATTCATCTCAAGCCAAAGGATTGGATCCGGATGCAAGTCGTAAGACGGCCAAAGTGAATTCTTTTCCGGGAGCAGAGGGTTTATCTCCCTACGTGTTTAATTTAGGCTGGTATGATTACGATACGGTATCCGCTGATGACGTCACTTTCATTAAAGATGCCCAATGGGATGAAAGCATGTACAACAACCCGTACTACTTTGCGGCAGTCGGGGTGGCGCCCAAGTCGTACAATGCCTCGCTCAGCGAAGCTCTGCCCATGTTTGTCGACAAAAACTACCGCACGCGCAATTGGCTGCACTCCAACCCGGCGATGGGCGGTGGGGCGCTCTACAAGCCGGACGAGCAGCAGCGGCAATACCACCCTTTCCAGCTTTCGGCCATCAAGGTGGACGGGGAGCGCGTGCTGGATACGGTGAATACCAAGAACGGCATCTATGGCATAGCGAGTGTTGGCGTTGGCGGAGGGGAGGCGGTTTCGTTTATTTCAGTGCTGGAGCTGCCCGTTCATCCTCCTTTCTCTCTGGCGGGATTTGCCGGCATGCGGTTGAAGCCGGGGTGGTATAGCTCGCGGGGCAATGATCAGGATGCTGTGATTGCCAATATGCGGCGTATGCAGTACCAGGCAGGAGTGCCCGGGGTGGGTATCGGCAATTCGTTTGCCGACCCGACCATACCGGCGGATGCGGTGTACGCCTTTCACCAGACGAATATTAACGCATCGACAGTGAGCAACAGGCAGCTCTTCTCCGATTTTTTTGATCACGGATTCATCATCAATGATGCGCTGTGGGATCGCTGGTTTTGCTCATCGGTTTCGGATATGCCCACCCGGAATGGGCGCGTGCGGGCGCGCGCCACACTGGAATCATTTGTGAACGGGGAAGAGCCGCTGCCGGTGTCGCGCTATAAACTGGCTCGCACTAGCGCCGATCAGGACCAGATTATCGAGCGCATCATGGCTGATGATGGATGGAAACGGATCGCGAGATACCTGATGGTGGAAGGAGGATTCAACGTGAACTCGGTGTCGGAAGATGCGTGGGCTGCCACACTGATGGGGCTTGCGAAGCGTGAGCTGGTGAGTAATACGCAGGGAACCCTGCATGCCGTGGAGCATTCGCCGAGAGAAAATGTGCTTTTTTCGCGTTTCGGGGTGTCCACAGCCGACCGGAGCATGGATCTTCGCTCTGATTACAACGTGTTGTTGGGGGCGGCGTTCCTGCGCCCGAGTATGCAGATGGCCACGGCTTGGGGAGATGTGCGTTCGCTGACGCCGGACTCCATTCGCGAGCTGGCGCGGGAGATTGTGAAGAAAGTGCGCGAGCGCGGTCCCTTCCTGAATATGGCGGAGTTCATCAACCGTCGTCTGGATGGCGGCTCGGATGCTTCGCTTTGTGGAGCCCTGCAAGCTGCCATAGATGCCACCCGCATCAACGATAGATTCAACCTCGATGATTTTCGAGTCAGACCGCTCTCCGGCGATTTCTACAAATTCCCCCGCGCTGAGGAGGGATCCATGTACACGGCGGCGCCGGGATACCTCATTCAGAGCGACGTGTTGGCATCGCTTGGAAATATCTTGACGGTGCGTGACGATACCTTCACGGTGCGAGCCTACGGTTGCGTGCGCAATGCTCGCCACGCCATTCTCGCCCAAGCTTGGTGCGAGGCCGTGGTGCAGAGAACCATCGACTTCGTGGATCCCTCCAATTCACCGGAAGAGGGAAGCTATGATCCCTCCAGCAGAACCTCTCGTCCCATCGATTCCCTCTCGGAGATCAATCAATGCATGGGACGCAAACTGCGCATTGTCTCCTTCAAATGGCTCGACAGCTGGGACATATGATGTACGATGTACGATGTACGATGTACGATGTACGATGTACGATGTACGATGTACGATGTACGATGTACGATGTACGATGTAGCAAAGCCGGGGACGCGGCTCCGCATAATTCGAAACCTTTCGAACCACCCCCAGGTTTGAATGCTCTTGCGTTTGGCAGAAATATGTGATAACATCCTGCTATGAAACGATGGCTGCTTATCCTCCTGTTGTCAAAGAAGATCCTGTTAGTTTTGTTGCTGCTTGCTAACACAGGAGAAGGACGAGAAGATTTGTGGACGCTGCGAATGCCCGAGACGGCCATACTTCCCAGTTACGCGAAGGTTTCCTACATCAGCCGGATGGGCGAGCGACATGGGGGATCTCACTTAGGCATGCAGGATTATACCGTGAATGTGCCCTTTGCGGATGGAAGGCGTAGCCATGTAGGCAAGTGGTACTACAATGTGCAGGCGAATATCAGTGCGACGATCATGAATGTAGGTGGTGAGCTGGATCTGCGGCGTGATGAGCTGATGGTTTTTTCGCTCCCCATCTCCCTGATACGTCCACTGGAGAACGGAAATCGGCTGATGGTAACGGCGATGCCTCGTTATGCCGGAGATGCCGTGAGTTCTGCTCGCGCGTGGGACTTGGCTTTGGCCGCTGAGTATTCAGTGAAGGTGAACGAGAAGCTTTCCTATTCCGTCGGGCTGGCGGCTTCCCCGCGCTTTGCGGACTACGTGGTGGTGCCCTACGTTGCATTCCGCTGGCAGCCTGCTCCGGATTGGACGGTGAGGATGCGTGGGTATCAGGTAGCGGCGCTTCGCAGAGTGAATGAGCGGTTGCAGGTCGGCCCGGCGATCAGCAATGAGGGAGGGGCGTGGATGGTGGCGACCCCGCAGGGGCAGCGTATTTTCCGCGTGCGCTCCCTCGCGTTAGCCGGGTTGATGGAGTACGATTTTTCCGCCCCCGGCAAGAGTAAACGCATGCTGAATCTGGCTGTCGGCGCTACGCTGGCGACCACGGCGGAGTATTGTCGCCGCAGCTTGGGGCGCGATGCATTGGAAACCCGCCATTATCATCCCGGTTTTTACTTGGCGGGCGAGGTTGATTTTCGTTTCTGATGTAACGAGCGATAAAATGCAAACCATTTACGATTTTCGATTCCACCCCAGCTAAAGCTCCGCTTTTCCCGCGCCACCGGCGCGCTAGAATTCAAATCGTAAATCGTAAATCGTAAATGAATTGCGGATGTGATGCTGTTTAGAAAAATTCCCGTATTGCTAAAATGGGTGAATTTTGGTAGGATGCGCTCGTGCGGAGGGGAGTTTATCCAGGAATCGTAGGTTTGCTTCTGGCGTCTGCTGCAGTCGCCCAAGAAGAGGATACTACGATCGTGGAGCAGGGGGATCCGAACATGACTCCGGAAAAATTGGAGGAGCAGCCGGAGGTGGATGCCCTGCCGGATTGGCTGATCGATATACCGCCCGCCACGCAGCAAAGCGAGTCTGCGGCGCCGTCAGACGCGACTCCGGTTGAGTACGTGGAGGAGGATAAGCATGTGGTGTCTCAGTCGCGTATGTTTTCTGTGAGTGGAGGAGATATTTTGCGCATGGGCGCCATCGCGACGCACGCGGATGATGTGCGCAAGCATTTCAACCGCTTACTCGGTATGGATGATACGTGGAAATACGGCATTTCTATCCGCCTGTGGGGAAATACGGGGGATCTGGCTCGCCCCAACCCCGTGCGAACCCGTGTGCGCATCATCGGGAGTGAGCCTAATCTGCAAATCCGCATTTACGCGGGTGGGGGCATTGACATTGAGCGCATGGATGCGGCGATTGTGAGTATGCTCCTGTACGAATACGCCTTGCGCCATATGCAGGTCAATGCCCTGCCGGATCATGTCGAGATACCTCCCTGGTTGCTCACCGGTGTGCAGCAGGCTCTTTTGTGGCGTGCCGGACGCATCGACCGGCGCTTTTACCAAAAGTTATTCAACAGGGCAGAGATGATGACGCCGGAGGACATAGTGAACACCCAGAACCCGGAGATGCTGGATGTGGCCTCGCGGCAGGTGTACGAGGTATCCTGCGGCGTGCTGATCATGGGATTGCTGCACCAGGATGACGGAGCGGAACGCATGCGCGCGCTATTGGCCGATGCGCTGCTGCAGGAAGGAAGCTCCAAGGAGGTGATAGCGACCTACTTCCACGAGCTGAATCTGAACGATACAAACTTCAGCAAATGGTGGGCGTTGGAGCTGGCTTCCTTGGCTCAGCCCGACGCCATGGATATGCTCACGCCCATCGAGACGGAGAAACGACTCTCCGAGGCATTGATGTTTACCGGAATGGAGGAAGAAACGCGTCTTCCCTTTTCCAAAAGTTTGGGAGAGCTTCAGGAGGTGATGAAAATCCCGAACTGGCAACAGCAGTTGCGTCCCTGCATGGCGCGCCTCACGAAATTGAGCCTAAATGCGTTTCCTGGGTACCGTGTGATCATTTCTGAGTATCAAAGAGCTGTCACGGAGTTGATGAAGGGAAGCAACGAAGAGGAAGTCAGTAAAATTCTTGCTCCGCTTCAAGACTTGCGCCGTGCGTACATGGACGCCTCCGTTCGCGGTCGCGATTACTTGGACTGGTATGAAATCACGCATCTTGGGCGGGCGCAGACCACCAATTTTGACGATTACACCGAAACGATGCGCATCCTCCGCATGAAGAGTGCCGCCCCCTCCACTCCGATCGACCGATATTTGGATGACATTGAGGCGCTGCACGGCCTGGAATCAGGCCAGGAACTTCCGGAGCGTCTGAAATCTGCCATCAGAAAGAAGGGAAAAAAACAACGCTGACTCACTCACCGACCATGCCAACGCACCCGGATATGCAGCATGAAAAAGCCGCTTGGGCGGAAGGATACAGCCGCGTGTGCGGCATCGACGAGGCAGGTCGCGGTCCACTTGCCGGACCGGTGGTCGCCGCTGCAGTCATCCTGCCGCCGGATTTTGAATTACCGGGGCTCACCGACTCCAAGCAGCTCTCCGCTCGCAAGCGTGAGCTACTTTTCGAACAGCTCATGCTGCGGTCTGATGTGCTGAAGGGTATCGCCCAAGCCTCGGTAAAGGAAATTGACCGCTTGAATATCCTGCGAGCCACTCATTTGGCTATGGCACGCGCAGCGAAGAGCATTTGCCCTTATCCGGATTTTTGTCTTATCGACGGACTGCCGGTGCCCGGTTTTCCCCTTGCCTCCCGCTCCATCGTGAAGGGAGACGCGCACTGTTTGAGCATCGCTGCTGCAAGTGTGCTGGCCAAGGTTACGCGCGATCGGATGATGCGTGAGTTGCATGAGCAATTTCCGCAGTACGGTTGGGATCGCAATGCCGGCTATGGTACCGCACAACATTTGAGAGCCATCGACGAATATGGAATTACGCCACACCATCGCCTCTCGTTTGCACCTGTTGCACAGGCTACGCTGCCCTTGGAGTTCTGAGACCGTTCCGGATACTCGTTACCGCGGAGATTATGCAGAACTGGTGGCGGCGTCCTTCCTGCGCTCTCAGGGTCTGCGTATTTTGCGACGTAATTTTCGCTGGGGAAGGCGCGGCGAGCTTGACATAGTCGCGCGTCATGGGGATTGGCTGGTCTTTTGCGAAGTGAAGAGCACCATTGCTCCCGCTTCCGGCGATCCCGCTCGAGCCATCAATTTTGGTAAGCGACGCCTGCTGCGCATCGGCGCTGCCAACTGGTTCTACCTGCTTGGGCGCCGCGTGCCCGCGCGTTTTGATGTGGTTGAAGTTTTTCTCTCCGCCGGGCAAAAGCCGGTGCTGCGTTGGAGCCGCAACGTGTTCCCCATTTCGGAAGAGGAACAAGTCAACAGCGTTTTCTAATGCGGTTGCTCTAGGCTGAGGAGTGAGATTCTTTTAATTGCTAACTATTAGCTGTCATTCTCTTGCGTAACTTCTTCCGCTGTGCTAGGCTGGGAACTCATGAGCAGCAGCACGCAGATTATTTATTTGACGGCTCGCGAGATTCTTGACTCGCGTGGCAATCCCACGGTGGAGGCAGAGGTGCATTTGGAGGGCGGTATCCGTGCATACGCTTCGGTGCCCAGCGGAGCATCCACCGGCAGCCAGGAGGCGCATGAATTGCGTGATGGAGAACGCGATCGGTTTTCGGGAAAAGGGGTCACGAACGCTGTGGAACACGTGAAAGGAGCCATAGCTGCCGCCCTGTTGGGTGAAGATGTCTTGCAGCAGGAAAAAATTGATCGCCGTATGATTCAGTTGGATGGTACGGGGCAAAAGAGTGAGCTGGGAGCCAATGCAATACTCGCCGTGTCGCTAGCGGTAGCACGCGCGGCAGCAAGAGCCGTGCACCTGCCGCTGTTTCGTTACTTGGGTGGGCCGGGAGCCACGTGTCTTCCCGTACCCATGATGAATGTGATCAATGCGGGGGCTCATTCCGATGCGCCGATTGATTTTCAGGAGTTCATGATTGTGCCGAAAGGGTTGCCCAACTTTCGTGAGGCGTTGCGGTGCGGCAGTGAAATTTTCCACGCTTTGGGCGAGGTGCTGCACACCAAGGGAATGAGCTGCGCTGTGGGCGATGAGGGCGGGTACGCGCCTCCGTTGTCCGGCGTGCCCGCTGCGTTGGATGCCATTTTGACTGCCATTTGCCGCGCCGGTTATCGTCCGGGGGAGGATGTTTTTCTTGCTCTGGATGTAGCCGCCAGTGAATTTTACGATCCGGAAACCCGCATGTACACGCTGCACAAAAGCGGCGGCGGTTCTATGTCTGCGCACGATTTGATCGCTCAGTACACGCAGCTCATCGCCGGGTATCCCATCATTTCCATTGAGGACGGCTGCGCGGAATCCGATTGGGCAGGCTGGCAAGAACTGACTCGCGTTTTGGGAAAGCGATGTATGCTGGTGGGGGATGATCTTTTTGTCACGAACTCACGCCTGTTGCGGAGAGGCTTTATGCAAGGGGTTGCCAATGCTGTGCTCATCAAACCGAATCAGATTGGCACGCTCACAGAGACGCTTTATACATTGCGGTTGGCATCATCGCATGCTTACGCCACTATCGTTTCCCATCGCAGCGGGGAAACGGAGGATTCGTTCATCGCTGATCTTGCAGTGGGCGTCGGGTCGGGGTTTATCAAGGCCGGTTCGCTTTCTCGTTCCGACCGGCTTGCCAAGTACAATGAGCTGCTGCGCATCGAGGAGATGCTGGGTGATGGCTCAAGCTTTGGCTGCTGAGCTGACGTAGCGCAGGGCAAGGCGGAAGGCTTGGATGGTGCTGCTCGGGTCGGCCACACCCTGACCTGCCAGCGAAAAGGCTGTGCCATGATCCGGACTGATCCGCAATCGTGGCAATCCCAAAGTTATATTCACGCCGCAGTCGAAGTCCAGCAGTTTGAGCGGTATGAGCGCCTGGTCGTGGTAGGGCGCCACCACGCCGTCGTACTCCCCGTGCGCAGCGTCGCGGTATACGCCGTCCGGTACACAGGGACCGTCGATGCTGGCGTGCGGCAATCGGCGGCGCAGTTCCTCCACCGCCGGAGCGATGATACGGGTCTCCTCATCCCCGAATGCTCCGGCTTCTCCATTGTGCGGGTTCAATCCCGCCACAGCAATGCGCGGACATGTGTGACCGAGTCGTTGCAGGTGCTCTGCCAGCAGCTCTCCCACGTCCACAATTTGGGAGGCGGTGAGCATCCCGGGTACGTCCTTCAGCGCCACGTGGGTAGTGCAGAGGGCAACTGTCAAATGTTCCCCGGACAGGCACATCGCATATCGTGCTGCATGGAGTCGATCCGCAAAAAATTCTGTCTGTCCGGGGTAGGGAAAGCCGACTTCCTTTAGGCTCTGCTTGCAGACAGGAGCCGTCACCACCGCATCAATTTCTCCGTTGCGCAGAGCTTCGGCCGCGTGTTCAAGCTGACGCCAGGCGGCATGGGCTGTCTCCGGCGTGGGGTGTCCCGGGGTGCAGGGTATACGTTCTCCCATGCATAGAAAACGTACGGGTTGTCCCCCCATTTCACGCAGGGCGAGCTGCATCATCTCCGGACCAATGCCGGCTTGGTCGCCCAAGGTATAGCCAATGGTTGGGTGTTTCAGCTCGCTCATGGATTTACCTCCTCTGCCGTGTCATCATCGGGAAGTTTTATTTCTTGAGCCGGCGGCGCTGGAGCATTTTGGGGACGGCGAGGCCTGTAGGAGCGGCGGGTGTTGATGTATTCCTCGTGAGAGTCGCGTGGCTCAAAGCGGAGTTCGGCATTGACAGAGGTATGATACACCATCGTGATCACGATGGCGCTCCCTGTAATCATCAGGAACAATGCTCCCAAAAATGACTTCATCCCTCCACCATTATACACAGCGCCTGCTAATTGGCAAGCACGCAGACCAAGGCAAACGCATTAGAAAATGCGTTTGCCTATGTACGATGTACGATTTTCGATGTACGATTTGGAAATAGCGCGCGCCTGCGGCGCGGGGATGCTGAGCAGAAGCAAACGGAAATTTGAAAGCCGTGTGCGGATGTGGTTAGAAAGTGATGGGAATTGCAAAGCGGGAGCAGTCGCGGTGGAAGGTGGAGGTTTCACTTCCATCTCCCATGAAACGCATTAGAAAATGCGTTTGCCTATGTACGATGTACGATTTTCGATGTACGATTTGGAAATAGCGCGCGCCCGCGGCGCGGGGATGCTGAGCAGAAGCAAACGGAAATTTGAAAGCCGTGTGCGGATGTGGTTAGAAAGTGATGGGAATTGCAAAGCGGGAGCAGTCGCGGTGGAAGGTGGAGATTTCACTTCCATCTCCCATGAAACGCATTAGAAAATGCGTTTGCTATTTATGATTTTGAAATTTTTGCCGCGAAAAAATTGGGAGTTTTTATGCTCCTTTTTTCTGTTTCATATTTCATTTTAATTGATTAAGAAGATCTCTGGAGTGCTCATCTCTTTTTGAAAGAGATGTCAAGTGAAAAGAAAAATGTTTTTTCACGGTACGTGAGTTACGAAGATTAGAAACGACTAAAATGCCACGCGTCAGGTGTGTTTTGCGTAAGTGTGTTTTATTGTATAGAGCTTAATACAAATAGTGTATGATCGCTGAAGGTGTATATCTCTTTCAAAAAGAGATATGCTGGCGCCTGATCAGGGGATCCCTGCTTCATGATTTTCTCTGTACAACATGCCTTCTCTCAAAGAAAAGATTCATTTGGAAGTGGTTATAGACGTCGCCATGGCGGTCGTACTAATCGCGTCGCTATGGGTAGGAGCAGGCTACTATCAACGTGCGGGTCGGTTGGAGAGACGGACGGATCAAATATGCGCCCGTATCAAGAGCGTGGAACGCGAATCTGTCAGACTCGATAACAGACGATCCGGTACCAACGCGCAGGAACTGTCGCGTGAAATCGACATGTTGGAAGACAAAGTAACCGAGCTGAATGCTCTGCTCAGGGAGGAATAAGCGCATGAAAGAGACAATTCGAGTGGCGTTGAAAATAGCAACCGGCCTGGCCGCCGCCTGGGTTCTCTGCATGTTCGTGTTCTGCCTGTTTTCAGAGAGAACTCTGCACAGGGCAGAACTACAGCTGCAGGACGCCGCCGCACAGTTGGCCGAGGAAAAAGACGCACATGAGGAGGATAAAGCTATGGTCAAAGAGCTGCGCAAGATGAGGCTCGATCTCAAAAACGAACTGCGTGTGCTCAAAAAACAGCTTGCTCTGAAAAAGGGACTCTCGGAGGGGACAGAAATCTCCGCGGAGGAGCTTTCGGATGCCCTCTCAGAACGCGAACGTTCCGAAGCCAAGCATGACCTTTTGCACGAGAATAGGACGCTGCTGCGCAGAATTGCCGAGTCGCGTTACGCTCTCCGCTCATACAGGACTCCGCCTTGTTTGGAAACTCTCGATGATGAATATCAGGAGAGACTGCGGAGCATTCACGGGAAATGGAGAGCGGCCGTGCAATCTCTGCTTAACGTTGCTACCCGAGGAGAGGCGGATAAGGTACTCCGCCTGCAGGAACAAGTGCGAGAACTCGCCGACTCTGCGGACGTTCTCACAGGGAACACGCAGCTCTATTTTAACCAGGCGGGACGGATAGCCGAAGTCGCCGACGAGCTTTTGAATGCCGCCACCGCTCGCCAACTTCTGCTTCGTCGATCCGAAGAGTTGGACATCCCCGTCAATCCCGAAATTTCCCCTAACCCCTGACTCCATATGGATAAATACATTAACATAGGCCTCGTCGTCATTATCATTGCTGCAATTTTAGTCGGCAGGCATTTCTATTCCCAAAAGTCAAACACGGAAATCTCCATTGAGAACACGCAAAAGAAGATTGAAGGTATTCGAAGGGAAATCTCCTCGATCAAATCCAAGGTGAACTCCCTTGGCACCCGTCAACTTAATGCCGAGAAATCCCGCTTGGAAAGGCAACAGGAACAGCTGAAAACGGAACTCGAAAGAATCTGATAACTCATAAAACACATGGACATTCTACTTAAAATTCTGGCAGTGCTGACCCTGATCTGGGGAGGCTGGATGTATTTCATAAGTTCCGATGATGAGGCAAAGCTGAGGGGAATTCGTAACGAACTCAAAGTAGCCAAGCAAGAATTGGGCGATGCACGAGTTGCTTACGAGGAAGAGAGCAAAAAATGCGAGACTCTCGCAGGGGAGATAGATACCCTAAAGGAGAATGCTCAGGAATTGAGAAAAGAGATCACCACGAAGAGGGAGGAAAAGAAGAAACTAGCCGCTCAGGAACGTCAAGAACGACTGGAAGCAGAGAGAAAGGCGCGAGAAGAAGCCGCAGAGGCACGGAGAGAAAAATTAAGGATTCAAAAAGAAAAGGAGCAGGAGAGCAGAATGGCCTTATTGGAACGCGAAAAACAATTTGAAAAAGAGGAAGAAGAAAAAGAAAAAGCTGAGCAAGCTAAACAGGATGCCGAGTATGAGAAGGAAGAAAGGAAGGAAAGAATTCAACAATTAAAAAGAAGGATAGAAAGTTCGACTCGTGGACTGGAGAGCTATAGTTCCTGCTCGGCTTACGCTCCTCCGGGCAAAAAAGATTTCGGACAAGTTGAAAAGATGCGGCAGAATTGGACCTCATTTGTTCGAAGTTGTATTGAAGCAGTCGATAAAGGTGATTCAAAGAGGTTTGAAAGTACCGGAAAGAAACTTCTCAATACGGCGAAAGCTCTGGATAGAATTTGTGATGGTCGCTACGTAAGTGATGCTACAAATTTCGTTGCTGAAGGCAGAAAAATACTAGGGGCAAAGAAAGAGCTGCAGGAGCTGGAAAAATTGAATAAAAGCGAGTAAACGGTGATATCAGTCAATAAGAGCATTTTCTCTGCTGATTGACTTCTCTCAAACGCTTTTGCCCTGCCTAGGGCGCAGGGGAAAAAAATTGCCAAGCTTGGTAGGCGAGGGTAAG
Organism: uncultured Akkermansia sp.; assembly: GCA_947588645.1. GTDB lineage: Bacteria > Verrucomicrobiota > Verrucomicrobiia > Verrucomicrobiales > Akkermansiaceae > Akkermansia. Next base: position 45,387 of record CANPYO010000002.1, read on the forward strand.
CCGCAGGATGAGGGCGAAAAACATGCCCCATGTGATGGCAAAGGTGGCTTTGCCTCGTGCAGTGAGACGTCGCGAGCGCACCACGCAGTAAAAAACGATGGCCTGGAGCAGCGCGGAGCAGCAGAGCGCTGCAATGGGAGAAAAATCGAGATGGATGAGGGGCAACGCCAGGGGCCAGAGAAAGGCGATGGCGCAATCCAAAATGCCATGAATGCCGCCGAGCCACGCGACAACAGCCGATGGCGCCATGACACAAAGAAAGAGCGTAATTCGCGCTATTTTGCTGTATCTTACTTCCTGGGTGGGGATGTACATGGGCGTGTTCGTACTATGCCTCAAAATCCCCGTGCTGTCAATGAAGGAATGAGCAGATGTCAATCTTCCGACTAGTGACGGATTACACGCCGTCCGGTGATCAGGAGCAGGCCATCGGCAAGCTCTTGAAATCGCTGCGCGCCGGGAATCGTCACCAGTGTTTGCTGGGGGTGACGGGCAGTGGCAAAACGTTCACGATGGCTAACATCATTGCCCAACAAGACAGGCCGGTGCTGGTGCTCTCGCACAACAAGACGCTCGCTGCTCAGCTCTACTCTGAATTGAAGGCTTTTTTCCCCCAGAATGCGGTAGAGTACTTTGTATCCTACTTTGATTATTACCAGCCGGAGGCCTACATTGCCAGCACCGATACGTACATCGAAAAGGACAGCGCCATCAACGAGGAAATTGACCGACTTTGCTTGAATGCGATGCGTTCTCTGCTGCTGAGGAAAGACGTCATTGTGGTGGCGAGTGTTTCGTGCATCTACGGACTTGGTTCGCCGGAGGATTATCGCAACCTCACGCTTTCCATCGCTACCGGGCAGGAGATGAACCGGGATGCCTTGCTGGTGTGCCTCACGGAGCTTCTTTACGAGCGCAGCGATTATGATTTTCGGCGGGGGACGTTTCGTGTCCGCGGGGATGTGGTGGAGATTTACCCCGGTCAGAGTGATGGGGAAGCCATACGGGTGGAGTTTTTCGGAGATGAAATTGATCGTGTTTCACTCATTGATGCCGGCACGGGTCGCGTGCGCGAGAGGTTGTCGAATTATCTCTTTTTCCCGGTGAAGCAATATGTTTCGGCCCCGGAAAAGCGGGCATCGGCGATGCAGAGCATTCGCGCAGAATTAGCGGAGCGCGTGGCCTGGCTGGAATCGCAGAACAAGCTCATCGAGGCGCAGCGGCTCAAAATGCGTACGGACTATGATCTGGAGCTTATCAACGAAATCGGCTATTGCAAGGGCATCGAGAATTACTCGCGCCACCTTGCCGGGCGCGCCCCCGGCAGCACGCCTTCGACACTTCAAGACTACTTCCCGGCAGATCACCTGACGATCATTGATGAGTCGCACGCCACAGTGCCGCAGATCGGCGGCATGTACGAGGGAGATCGCTCTCGCAAGCAGGTGCTCATCGATTACGGCTTCCGACTGCCTTCTGCACTGGACAATCGTCCTCTGCGCTTTGATGAGTTTATGGCCCGCCAAGCGCAGATCGTTTACATGAGTGCGACCCCCGGTCCTTTTGAGTATGTGAACTGCGTGCCGGGCAATAAGAGCTTTATCCCGATTTTGAAAGCGAAGCGAGGCAACACGCATGCGCGCAGTGAGAAAGCCAGCCGAGCCATTACGCGTGCGCCGGACGATTTCCGCGGAGTCTTCTTCCACAATCTGGCAGAACTGCGCGTGCTGCCTCATCCTTCCGGCGCTTCGGTGGAGAGTTTTGATCCCACTCGCCTGGGGCAAGCCCTCATCGTGGAACAGCTGATTCGCCCCACCGGCTTGCCGGAACCCAAAATTACCATCCTTCCGCTGGAGGGACAAATCGACAAGACGATCGAGCTGTGCCACGAGCGTGTTCAGGTGCACGAACGCGTGCTGATCACCACCCTTACCAAACGCACGGCGGAGGATCTTACCGATTATTTACGGAAAGTGGATTTGCGTGTGGAGTATATTCATGCGGATGTGGATGCCATCGAGCGTGTGGAGATTTTGCGCAAGCTGCGCAGTGGCAAGGTTGACATCCTTGTGGGCATCAACCTGCTGCGTGAGGGACTGGATTTGCCGGAGGTTTCGCTTGTCTGCATTTTGGATGCCGATAAAGAGGGATTTCTGCGCAACGAGACCAGCCTGGTTCAGACTGCCGGCCGCGCTGCCCGCCATGTGCACGGGGAGTGCGTGCTTTTCTGCGATGTGGTTACGGACTCGATACGGGCTCTCGTGGAGGAAAGTGACCGTCGCCGTAAAATTCAGCTTGCTTACAACAAAGAGCACGGCATTGTGCCACACAGCGTGGCCCGAGCTGACCAGAGTGCATTGCGTCTCTACACTCCGGATGAGGAGGAGGAAGTATTGGCAGCGGCAGAGGAGGATGAGACCCCCGAGGTCACCATTGCGCGCTTGGAGAAAGAAATGCGAGAGGCCGCGGCACGTCTGGATTTCGAGGTGGCTGCTGTCTTGCGCGACCGCATCAAGTCACTTCGAGGTGAGTAATGCAGTTGCCATGAGTCAGCAAGACGGCAAACAATTGATGATTGAGCAAGGTAGTGGAGCCGGCATGGCGTCACTCCGGAGACTTCCCCGCGCAGCGCGCGCGAATTCCTCAAATCGTACATCGTACACCGTACATCGTACATAGGCAGACTCCGTCTGCCCCGTGCGGGGAATCAGATGATGCAACGGCTGTTCGTTCGGAAATGGCGCTGACGATCCAGGCTGTACTGCAGAATCGCTTTCATCAGTTCACCATGCGACATCCCCCACTTTTCCGCTCCCATGACGAAAGGACCGGACTTGCCGATGTAACAGCAAATGTTCATTTCGATGAGTCGTCGTGTGCCTGTCGAGGGGGCGATGCGGTAGTCCAGACGGAAATAGTCGACGGGGCCCAGTCCCCGCCATACGGTCATCACGTCCCCGCGTATCTGCTGCTGCACCTGCTCGGGTAAATTCGCCCACTCGTAGCCCAAGTGGTCGTGCAGCTTCAAGTCACCGGTGAGGATGCCTTCTTTTTTGTCCGATCCCGGCTTCACAAATCCCAGAATTGTCGGTTCCTCCGGACCTCCGACCACGGGCACCGTGTAGTCCGTCCCGGGACAGAATTCTTCGATGAGAGCATCGTGCCCCTGTGCATTGAGACTGCTCGCGCAGTCAACCGCCGCTTGCCAGCTGTCGGCTATGTTGGCCTCTGTGATGCAGTCAGACGCGGCGCCGAATCGTTTTTTCACGAAGAAACGTTTGACGTGGGCGAGTTGTTGCGGCGGAGCGGAGGGCGGTTCCGAAAGCTTGCTGAGCGTCACTCCCGGAGCCACGGGGAGATTCAGTCCTGTGAACGCCAGTTTCATGAGCCACTTATCCTCCGCCACGGCGCGAATATTCGGGGAAGCTCCCAAGTAGGGAATGCGCGCAAACTCACAATATGACGAGATAAAAATTTCCGGATTTTCAATGGGGATGCGATTGAGCAGTGAGAAGACGTAATCCACGTTGCCCTTTGCTTGCAGGATGGCGTATGGTTTCGAGCTGGAGTAAACTTCGCACCCGATGTCCTGAAGGAGTCGGAAAATGCTGTGGTGGTATTGCGGGTAGCCGCCATTGCCTTTGTAAGGCTTCACGCTGAAGTCAGGACCATCCGGCGCGTATGGCGCCATATACAGCACACGCAACGGCTCTCCGTGATCATTCACCAATTTCTCCGGAATTCGTGGAAATGTTTTCGGTATCATGGCACCTATTCTACCGACACGTCCTCCTTGGGGCAAGCCGTTAGATTTCCTTTTTGTGTCCGCAGCACACGCGCTGATTTATCCAAGGAATCGACTCGAAGTCGTTTTCCTTGCCAGCACGCTCGCTCAGTGAGGCACGGCGAGAGTCTGGGTGCGGTCGGGGCCAACGCCAACAGAGCCGACAGGGCAGCCGACGATTTCTCCGAACCGTTTGACATAGGATTGGCAGCTAGCCGGGAGCTGATCCCAAGATGTGCACTTCGTTGTATCTTGCATCCAGCCGGGCAGGGTTTCGTAGATGGGCACGCACTGCTCCCAATCATCGATAAGGGCAGGGGGGTATTCCAGCGTACGTTCACCCAATTTGTAGCCGGTGCAGATTTTGATTTCCCTGCAGGCATCCAGACCATCGAGGTTGGTCATGGCCATCTCATTAAAGCCGTTGAACATGGCGGAAAAGCGTAGCACCACACCATCTGCCCAACCGCAGCGACGCGGTCGGCCGGTGGTGGCGCCGAATTCGCGACCCAGCCCATGCAAGTAATCGGCAAGCTGCGCATCTTCGGAGACGAAGGGACCGGCGCCTACACGAGTGGTGTAGGCTTTGCACACACCGATAATTTTGTGGATGCCCGTGGGCGGTACACCGGAGCCGGTACAGCAACCGCCGGCGCTGGTGTTGGAAGAGGTGACATAGGGGTAGGTGCCGAAATCCACATCCAGCATGGCTCCTTGCGCTCCCTCAAAAAGGATGCTCTTACCGGCTCCTGCCGCGCGATTCAGGACGGGAATCGTGTCTGTGACATGCGCGCGCAGCTCGTCCGCAGCTTGCATGACGGCACGCAGGTTTTCTTGCGGATCAGAGGCGGGGTAGCCGAGACGCACCAGCTCCTCGTTGGCGGTCGCAATTCGGTCGGTGAGAACAGATTTCAAATGATCCGGGTTGACGAGATCAGCCATGCGGATACCGACGCGGCGCACCTTGTCTGCGTAAGTGGGGCCGATGCCCTGTTTTGTGGTGCCAATTTTGTGCTCGCCAAGAGCTTCCTCCTGCGCGGCATCAATTTCTTTGTGGATGGGCAGAACGACGTGGGCGCGGTCGGAGAGCATCAGATTCTGAGGAGTGATTTCCACGCCGAGACCGCGCAAATAGACCATTTCCTCTACGAGGGAAGTCGGGTTGATGACGACGCCGTTACCGATGATATTTAACTTGCCGGGCCAGAGGATGCCGGAAGGCACGAGATGCAGCACGTATTTCTTACCGTGGGCGATGACGGTGTGACCGGCGTTGCTGCCTCCTTGGCTGCGCACCACAATATCTGCATCTTCGGTGAGAAAATCAATCACCTTGCCTTTGCCTTCATCTCCCCACTGGGAGCCAATCACGAGTGTGTTCATAATGTTTAAGCTTGATATTTGCCGGCCTTGAAGTCTTCAATCAGCCCGATGAATTCGCCAAAGAAATAGGTGGCATCTTTGGGACCGGGAGCGGCTTCGGGGTGATATTGCACGCAGAAAATAGGAAGCGTTTTGTGGCGTAGTCCTTCCACTGTACCGTCGTTGAGGTTGATGTGGGTGACTTCTGCTTCCGGCGGCAGGGACTCCGGATCCACGGCAAAACCGTGATTTTGGGATGTAATGGCTACTTTACCGGTACGCAGATCTTTGACGGGTTGATTGCCGCCGCGATGACCGAATTTCAGCTTGAAGGTACGTCCGCCAAAGGCCAGACCGAGCAGCTGGTGCCCCAGGCAGATGCCAAAAATGGGCAGCTTCCCGATGAGTTTCTGAATTTCTGCGTAAATGTCCGGCAGAGCTGAGGGGTCGCCCGGCCCATTGGAAAGGAAGACGCCGTCCGGCTGCAGGGAGAGAACTTCTTCCGCCTTGGTGTGGGCAGGCACCACTGTCACATCAAAACCATCGCGCCGCAGGCACCGCAAGATGTTACGCTTGATCCCGAAATCGAATGCCACGATGCGGTAGCGGATGGGTGGAAGCTCAGCGTAGTTGGAGAGGTCGCCGGTGGTTTTGTTCGGTAGTTTCCAGTCGCGGGACTCATCCTCCCAGTGGTACGCCTCCGGGGTGGATACCTCGGACACGAAGTCACTTCCTGCCATGGGGGGAGAGGCTTGAGCAGCGGCCACGGCCTGCTCAGCGGTCAGTTCCGTGGTGAGACATGCCCGCTGGGCGCCTTTTGTGCGCAACAGCTTCGTGAGCTTCCGCGTGTCAATTCCTTCGATGCCCGGGATGCCGTGGCGTGCCATCCAGTCAGGCAGGGATTCGCGGCAGCGCCAGTTAGAATGCAACTGCGCCACCTCCGCAACGGCAAAGCCTCGTACTTGGGGGGCTGCCGACTCGTTGTCCTCCTCACACACACCGTAGTTGCCGATAAGCGGGTAGGTCATTGTGACGATTTGTCCGCGGTAAGAGGGGTCTGTAAGTACCTCCTGGTAACCGGTCATCGAGGTGTTGAAGCAAGCCTCACCGGTCACGGTACCGGCAGCTCCGAAGGACTTCCCCTCGAATATCGTACCGTCTTCTAGCGCAAGTATAGCTTTCATCCCATTACGTGTAGCCGAGGGACTTTAGCAAATCGGGCGGTGAAAAGCAAGACAAATCCGCACATCGGCAAGCAATCTTATTTGAAGCGTGCGCCGACGACGATCTTGAGGATTGAATGCCACTGTTTTACCACTCATGTCCCCATAAAATCATAACTGGGCTCATTCAACCCATTCCTCTTGCGTTTCCAACAGACAAAGGAAGTAAGCCCGGCAAGAATCATGATGCCCGCTTGTTGCCGTGATTTTTGATACGTACAAGCGGTGATATCAATCAATGAGAGTCTTTTCTCTGCTGATGGACTTCCCTCAAATGCGTCTGTCCCGGAGGTCTGCCTGTTGGGAAAATATTCGTCATCTTTCGGAGTTAGCTTGCAAATGGGAGCGGATCGTGTATATAATGGTCGGGAGAACGTAGGGGAAGCGCTCACTTGGAATGCGACCCCGCATGGCGTCAACCCAATATCACCATGAGTAACGAAGAAAAAGATCCGAATGTTGTGCCGGCTCCCGCGCCGGAGCCTGCTCCGTCCAGTGACACTCAAAAGCGTTTGAGCACGGCTCGCGAGTTTGCAAGCGAGCAGTACGAAAAGCTTCGCCGTGCAACGGCTGACCAAATGGAAAATGTGCGCCGTTACACACGAGATGCGCGGCGTCAACTTCACGAAGGTTGGGATGCCACGCGCAATAAGGCGAAGGACCTGCACCACGCGGGAGAGGAGTACGTGAAGGCAAACCCGACCACGAGCGTGCTCGGTGCGCTGGGGGTTGGAATTGTGCTGGGGTTGCTTTTGGGCAGCCGCCGTTGATTTTTACACCGCGCATCCCATGGTTGAGAGCCAACACGCTGAGAAGACGGTCACCCTGCGCGAGCAGGGGGGCGCCGTGCTGGGCGGTGTGCGCGAGAGTGTCCTGCACGCCACCCGGCATGTGGAAGCTTTGGCTGAGTTGCTGCAGGTTGAGCTCAACGAGTATGGAAGAAGACAAGCCAGGCGGCTTACTGCGGCCTTGGTGGGGGTAGCGTTACTGTTATGTGCCTACCTCATGCTATGCGTATTTGCCGTGCTGGTGCTTATGCCCGTTCTGAAGCCGATATGGGCGCCCGTACTGGCTGTGGTGATTTTTAATGCCCTGGTCGGTATGGTAGCGCTGCTGGTGAGCAAATGTGGAAAGCCCGGCGGTGTTGCTCCGGAGACTGTCAAAGAACTTAAAAACGACCTCGAATGCGTCAAACTCTACCTGAAAGGAAAAGAGAACTCCTGATGCGCGCAGCCGAATCGCGCGTGGCGGTGGTGGAGAGCATAGAATCCACTGCCGGCACGGTTCGCAGTGTGTACGGGCGGTTCAGTGTGCCGAGCTCTTATGTGAAAATGGGGCTTGGCGTAGGTGCAGGTTTGGTGGGAGCGTGGCTGATGAGACGCGTGTTTTCCGCAGGGTCGCGTCGTGTGTCAGCTGCGTTGAATACCCCGACGCATAGCACGAGCGGGGCGCTTGTGTTGTTGCTCGTGCAGGTGGCATCGGCTCTGCTGCTTCCGTGGGTGCGCGAGCGGGTACACGGTTCAGATTGGGGAAATGTGGTCAAGCGCATGCACCCTTCTCACATATTCTTCCGTTGGTTAGGGTTGGAGAAATAGACCATGACTCCCAAAACGTACAAAATCGGCGATGCTGACATACGCCCGTGGGGGCGTTGGGTTGTGCTGGATTTGACTCCTCAGCTCGTCGTAAAAAAACTTTTTATCGCGCCGGGAAAACGCATTTCTTTGCAACTTCACAGATTTCGCTCGGAGCGTTGGATTATGATGCAGGGCGAGGCTGTGGTTCAGAAAAATGACGAGAAAATCGTTCTTAAACCAGGCGATGGCGTGCTCATCCCTCAAAATACCTTGCATCGCCTCTCCAACGAGAGCGAACAGGAAGTCCTTCTACTCGAGGTTCAGTTTGGCGACTTGCTCAGCGAGGATGATATAGAACGCCTTGAGGACGATTACGGAAGAAACGACTAGAGTTGAAAACTCCGCAGGAATTTAAAGAAATTATGTTATTTACCCCCCCCTAGTATCTGTTATTCAAGTTTGTCAAGATCTGATTGACGGCGTCGTTTGCGTTAATCGGGATTCAGATACCCAGCGGTGGGAAAAATACTGTTTGCGGGCGAAGGGAATCATCGAACCGGAGAAGTTATACCGGCTGAGCGCCGTAGAGGGAGTGCAGTTGCCGGGTTATGGGGAAAGGCCGTGGTTTACAGAACGCACCGGCGCGCGAAGAGAACATTGGGCTCATGGGGGCGGGTGTTTGCTGTCGCACCGCAATGCGATACGTCTTGCGCAGGAGAAGGAATGGCGCAACGTACTCATCATGGAAGATGATGCTGTGCCGGAGGTAGAAGAAGGAGCTATGCGAGCGTTGGCGCGAGCCTTGAGAGAATTGCGGGGCAAATGGGTGCTCTATCTCGGGTATTCTGAGCGCCCCCGTCCTTGTGGGCGCGCACTGTGGCAGCAAGGAGGGTATTCTCTATGGCAGATCAGCGGGGCTATTGCTCTGCACGCTTACATCGTGCCCCGGAGCATGTATGCGGCAATTCTGGCGCATCTTCCTCAGGAGGATTCTCAGGTGTGGTCTTGGATGGCTCGGCACAGAGCCATTGACAACTGGTACAGGAATGAGGTTTCCGAGTGGCCGGGGGTGCGTGTACATACAATACTGCCGCATCTGTATTACCAGGAGGCTTTTTATGATGCGAGTGGAGTGGCAGGATCTGCCAATGAGCTGGGAAAGAGTGTCAAACTCAGTTCGCGTACGGTATATCCACGGGCGTGCTGGGGGCTATTTACGCTTGGACACTTTCTCTTTGCGCCGTTCAGAAGATTTGCCGTACGCATGAATACTCTGCGCACATATTACCTCTGCCGTTGCTTTGGCTTTCGAGGGCAGAAAAAAAGGAAACGTGCGAAATTGCAATAAAGGACACTAATTAGACTTGAAATCCGTTCACTTTCATGTCATATTAGCGCGACCGCACAGAGCATGTCAGATCATAAAGAACGCAAAACACTTGAAGAACGCAACCAGGCAAGTGAGCTGGAGAGGCTTCGTCACTCCTGCGCGCACGTCTGCGCCACGGCGATTTGTCGCATATGGCCTCAGGCGCAACTGGCGGCTGGCCCGGCTGTTGAGAACGGCTTTTATTACGATATTGAACTCGACCACAACATCTCATCGGATGAGTTTGCCCTCATCGAGGAAGAAATGAAAAAAGTGGTAAAGGAGAATGCGCCGTTTGAGAAGACCGTAGTGAGTCGCTCTGAGGCTCTGCACATGGCAGAGACCGGCGAATTAGGCAGCATTGGGCCGCGCGGCGTGCCTTCTAAGTTCAAATTGGATCTGCTTTCCCGCATCCCGGAAGATGAGCCCATTTCCATCTATCGCAATGGTGACTTTACCGACTTGTGCGCCGGTCCGCACGTGGCTCGTACAGGAAATTGCAAGGCTTTTAAGATTATGAGCGTGGCCTCTTCCTATTACCAAGGGGATGCCAACGGACCACGGCTGCAGCGCGTGTACGGCACGTGCTTTCCGAACCGCACTCAGCTGGATGAGCACCTGGCTCGACTGGAGGAGGCAAAAAGGCGTGACCACCGCAAGCTCGGTCGAGAACTCGGACTCTTTGCTATTGATGAGATGGTGGGGCAGGGCTTGGTTCTCTGGAAACCAAAGGGCGCCATTATCCGCCGGGAGCTGCAGAAATTCATCACCGAGGAGTTGGATCGCATCGGCTATTCACAGGTGTTTACCCCCCACCTTGGGAAGCTGGATTTGTACATGACCAGCGGTCACTGGGAACATTACAAAGAAAGCCAATTCCCTCCCATTCCGGATCCGGATGACTTCAAGAAACTGCGTGACGAGCACGCCACTTGTGCCGATCTTTTCAACGCGCTTGATACCCGCACGATCACGGGTTTCATGCTCAAACCCATGAATTGCCCGCACCACATCCGTATCTACGCAAACGAGCCGCACTCTTATCGCGACTTGCCCGTGCGTCTCGCTGAGTTCGGCACGGTGTACCGTTGGGAACAGAGCGGTGAGCTGGGTGGCATGACTCGCGTGCGCGGCTTCACCCAAGATGATGCCCATATCTTCTGCCGTCCGGATCAGATTAAGCAGGAGGTTCAGCAGTGCATCGGCATCGTCAAGCTTATTCTTGGAACCTTGCAAATGACCGATTTTCGCGTGCGTCTCTCTCTGCGCGACAGAGATTACTCCGATCCCAAGTACGTCGGGAGTCACGAAAATTGGGAGCTTGCGGAGAATGCCCTGCGCGGGGTCCTGCAGGAGGAAGGTTTTGACTTTGTGGAGGCTGAAAATGAAGCCGCTTTCTACGGACCGAAAATCGATTTCATTGTGCGCGATGTCATTGGTCGCGATTGGCAGCTTGGCACCGTCCAAGTGGATTACAACCTGCCGGAACGCTTCGAGCTCACATACACCGGTGCGGACAATAAACCTCACCGTCCCGTTATGATACATCGCGCTCCGTTTGGCTCCATGGAGCGGTTCACGGGTTTGCTCATCGAGCATTTTGCCGGCAAATTCCCCACGTGGCTTGCACCGGAGCAGGTGCGTGTGCTCCCCATTTCTGAGAAGGTACTCGACTTTGCGCACGAGGTGCGCGCTCAACTGGCCGATGCCGGCGTGCGCGTACGCATGGACGATGCTCCGGACAAGATTGGCGCTAAAATTTGCAATGCGCGCATGGATCGCGTGCCTTACATGCTCGTTGTCGGGCAGCGCGAGGCGGAACAGGGACTCGTCTCTGTGCGCCACAGGGATTTGGATGTCATCGGAACTATGAAACTGGCTGACTTCTGCAGCGCTCTGCAGCGCGAGACAGAGCAGCGCCTTATTGCTCCCGAGCTTCAACCTTCCGCGCCACATGCGGAGTAAGATCTCCTTCTATCTGTCAAAACCAACACACCACACTACACGTGCCACTCCCACCAAAGAAAGCGAACAGTCCCGCGCGTAACAACCGTCGCGATCAATCCAACAAAGTCTCCCAGACCCGAGTCAACGAACGCATCCGCGCTCCACGTGTCCGAGTTGTTACGGCAGAGGGCGTCCAGCTGGGCATAGTAGCCACGCGAGATGCCTTGGTCAAAGCGAAGGAATTGGGGCTGGATCTTGTGGAAGTGGCGCCGAACGCCGATCCTCCTGTCTGCCGCATTATCGATTATGGCAAGTACAAATACATGCAGGCCAAGCAGCAGAAAAACAGCAAGTCGAAGGTCGTTCGCATGAAGGAGGTGAAACTCCGCATTGGTACGGATGTCAATGATTACAACGTGAAAATGGGGCGTACCGAGCAGTTTCTTGATCATGGGCACAAAGTGCGGTTCCAACTGCGCTTCAAAGGCCGCGAAAATGCTCACCAGCAAATGGGGCTTGATGTGATGGCCAAAGTTGCGGAGGATATGAAGACTATGGCGCGTGTGGATCAACCGGCCAAGCTTGTTGGCAACACGGTGAGCATGGTTCTCTCTCCTCTCCCCAATGGACAGCGCGTCAAGAAATTCAAAAAGTACGAGGAAGACGATTTCGATACAGAATCTGCCGAGTTTGACGCCAAAGAAGAAGGCTGAGAGGCCAAAATCGACAACGTTTTCTCATTGTAATTCGTGGCGCCGTCAGGCGCCACCCTCGTACATTGTAAATGGCAAACGCATTTCCTAATGCGGCCTTTGTCCGCAGAATCTGAAGAAGCACGCACGCAGCGGCGCATCAAACTCGTCTGATTCGTGCCCTCCACATCGCCACAGATTGGCAGGGTCGCTTTGTCTAAGACTCGCTTTTATTCAATTTCTCCAGCTCCTGCAGCTCTTTCCATACCCCTAGTATTTTTCTGCCATCAGCAACGAAATTTGTAGCATCACTTACGTGGTGACCATCACATATTCTATCCAGTGCTCTCGCTGTATTGAGAAGTTTCTTCCCGGTCTTTTCAAACGTATTTGAATCACCTTTATCGACTGCTTCAATACAACTTCGAACAAATGAGGTCCAATTTTGCCGCATCTTTTCAACTTGTCCGAAATCTTTTTTGCCCGGAGGAGCGGAGGCCGAGCAGAAACTATAGTCCTCCAGTCTACGAGTCCAACTTTCTATCCTTCTTTTTAATTGTTGAATTCTTTCCTTCCTTTCTTCCTTCTCATACTCAGCAGCCTGTTCTTTTTCTTTTTGTTCTTCCTCTTTTTCAAATTGTTTTTCGCGTTCCAATAAGGCCATTCTGTTCTCCTGCTCCTGCTCCTGCTCCTTTTCTTTTTGAATCCTTAATTTTTCCCTCCGTGCCTCTGCGGCTTCTTCTCGCGCCTTTCTCTCTGCTTCTAATTGTTCTTGACGTTCCTGAGCGGCTAGTTTCTTCTTTTCCTCTCTCTTCGCGGTGATCCCTTTTCTCAATTCCTGAGCATTCTCCTTTAGGGTATCTATCTCCCCTGCGAGAGTCTCGCATTTTTTGCTCTCTTCCTCGTAAGCAGCTCGAGCATCGCCCAATTCTTGCTTGGCTACCTTGAGCTCGTTACGAATTCCCCTCAGCTTTGCCTCATCATCGGAGCTTTTGAAGTACATCCAGCCCCCCCAGATCAGGGTCAGCATCGCCAGCATTTTAAGTAGAATGTCCATGGCTTTTATGAGTTATCAGATTCTTTCGAGTTCCGTTTTCAGTTGTTCCTGCTGCTTTTCCAAGCGGGTTTTTTCGGCATTAAGTTGACGGATGCCAAGGGAGTTCACTTTGGATTTGATCGAGGAGATTTCCCTTCGAATTCCTTCAATCTTCTTTTGCGTATTTTCAATGGAGATTTCCGTGTTTGACTTTTGGGAATAGAAATGTCTGCCGACTAAAATTGCGGCAATGATAATGACGACGAGACCGATGTTAATGTATTTATCCATATGGGGTCAGGGGTTAGGGGGTAGGTGAAGTTTCGGGATTGACGGGGATGTCCAACTCTTCGGATCGACGAAGCAGAAGTTGGCGAGCGGTAGCGGCATTCAAAAGCTCGTCGGCGACTTCGGCTATCCGCCCCGCCTGGTTAAAATAGAGCTGCGTGTTCCCTGTGAGAACGTCCGCCGAGTCGGCGAGTTCTCGCACTTGTTCCTGCAGGCGAAGTACCTTATCCGCTTCTCCTCGGGTAGCAACGTTAAGCAGAGATTGCACGGCCGCTCTCCATTTCCCGTGAATGCTCCGCAGTCTCTCCTGATATTCATCATCGAGAGTTTCCAAACAAGGCGGAGTCCTGTATGAGCGGAGAGCGTAACGCGACTCGGCAATTCTGCGCAGCAGCGTCCTATTCTCGTGCAAAAGGTCATGCTTGGCTTCGGAACGTTCGCGTTCTGAGAGGGCATCCGAAAGCTCCTCCGCGGAGATTTCTGTCCCCTCCGAGAGTCCCTTTTTCAGAGCAAGCTGTTTTTTGAGCACACGCAGTTCGTTTTTGAGATCGAGCCTCATCTTGCGCAGCTCTTTGACCATAGCTTTATCCTCCTCATGTGCGTCTTTTTCCTCGGCCAACTGTGCGGCGGCGTCCTGCAGCTGTAGTTCTGCCCTGTGCAGAGTTCTCTCTGAAAACAGGCAGAACACGAACATGCAGAGAACCCAGGCGGCGGCCAGGCCGGTTGCTATTTTCAACGCCACTCGAATTGTCTCTTTCATGCGCTTATTCCTCCCTGAGCAGAGCATTCAGCTCGGTTACTTTGTCTTCCAACATGTCGATTTCACGCGACAGTTCCTGCGCGTTGGTACCGGATCGTCTGTTATCGAGTCTGACAGATTCGCGTTCCACGCTCTTGATACGGGCGCATATTTGATCCGTCCGTCTCTCCAACCGACCCGCACGTTGATAGTAGCCTGCTCCTACCCATAGCGACGCGATTAGTACGACCGCCATGGCGACGTCTATAACCACTTCCAAATGAATCTTTTCTTTGAGAGAAGGCATGTTGTACAGAGAAAATCATGAAGCAGGGATCCCCTGATCAGGCGCCAGCATATCTCTTTTTGAAAGAGATATACACCTTCAGCGATCATACACTATTTGTATTAAGCTCTATACAATAAAACACACTTACGCAAAACACACCTGACGCGTGGCATTTTAGTCGTTTCTAATCTTCGTAACTCACGTACCGTGAAAAAACATTTTTCTTTTCACTTGACATCTCTTTCAAAAAGAGATGAGCACTCCAGAGATCTTCTTAATCAATTAAAATGAAATATGAAACAGAAAAAAGGAGCATAAAAACTCCCAATTTTTTCGCGGCAAAAATTTCAAAATCATAAATAGCAAACGCATTTTCTGATGCGTTTCATGGGAGATGGAAGTGAAACCTCCATCTTCCACCGCAGGCGAGCATACAAAAAAAGGCGGGAACCGAAGTTCCCGCCGTGATAAGAAGAAGAGCAGAAATTATTTTTCAGAAAGAGAGCCGATGCCCGGGAGAACCTTGCCCTCGAGCAGTTCGAGAGAAGCTCCGCCCCCGGTAGAACAGAAGGAGAGCTTGTCGGCTACCTTGAATTTCTTAGCAGCGGTCACCGAATCGCCACCTCCGACAATGGAAATGCAATCGGAAGAGGCGAGGCACTCGGCAATGGCTTTCGTGCCGGTGGAGAAGGAATCGATTTCAAAGACGCCGAGCGGCCCGTTCCAAAGAACCGTCTTGGCTCCTTTGAGAATAGAGCAGAACTCTTCAATGGCTTTGTCGCCAATGTCAATGCCCATCCCCCCCTCCGGAACCACTCCTCCTTCAGCAAAGGGTTTGGAGACGTGAGTCTCGGCTCCCTCTTCAAATTTGAAGGTGTAGCGCACATCTGCCGGGAGAACGAAGCGAACACCCTTGGCAGCGGCATCCGCAAGGATCTGGCGAGCAAGATCGAGCTTGTCCTCTTCAATTTTTGAGTTGCCGATGTTGTGTCCCTGCGCAGCAAGGAAAGTGTTGGCCATGGCGCCACCGATGAGGAAGGTCTGACTCTTCTCCATGAGCTTGGAGAGAACCTGAATTTTGTCGGAGACCTTGGCGCCGCCCATGATGACGACAAAGGGCTGAACCGGATTTTCGAGCTTTCCTTCCAAGTATTCCAACTCACGCTTGATGAGGAAGCCCATGGCTGATTTCTCAGCAAAGTGCGTGACGCCCTCGGTGGAGGCGTGAGCACGGTGAGCGGAGCCGAAGGCATCGTTTACGTAGAGCTTGGCCTCGCCGAGCAGGGCTTTCGCGAACTCCGGATCATTTTTCTTCTCTTTCTTGTCGAAGCGCACGTTGTCCAACAGAAGCACCTCGCCGTCTTTCAGCGCTGCGCGGGCAGCAGAGGCGGCGTCGCCGATGGTTTCCGGTACGAAAGCAACAGGTTTGCCGAGGTGTTTGGACAGGCACTCAGCGGCGGCTTTCAACGAGAACTCAGCTTGGTACCCCGTGCCCTCCGGACGTCCGAGGTGGGAGCAGAGCACCAGTCGAGCGCCGTGCTCGAGCAAGTAGTTAATGGTCGGCAGAGCCGCCACGATTCGTGCATCATTTGTGATGATGCCATCTTTCATCGGCACATTGAAGTCCACACGCATGAGAACTTCTTTGCCGGCAACGTTGAGGTCTTCTACAGTGAGTTTTGCCATAGTAGTGGTTGAGTTTGTTTGAGAAAAATTTCCCTCTTGCGCGCATTATAGGCAATTTGAAGGAAAAGTCAAGGAGACCCGCGCACGGCCTTTAAGATTCCCGCTCGTTCCTGCTTTGCACCCCGCGCCGCATGTGCGCAAACTTTGCAAATCGTAAATCGCGAGCCGTAAATAACAACCATATTTTCTAATGCGGTTAAAAAGGCGCTTGACAAGAGGTGCCGAGGTGATAGTTTGTTGGTGTCGGTTCATGTCAGAATTAGCGTGCAACTTTCCGGTCATTCTCACACCTAACCTCTCCGAATGCATCCGACCTTCTTTCATTTTCACAGAACAAATGTAAATAAGAAACCACTTTCAGAAATCCGCACATACCGTCGATCATGTCTTACGAACCTGAATTAACCTTTCTTGGCTGGGATGCCCCGGCTGTTCAATTGGTAGGAGACCGTTTACTTAAGCTCAACAGGGAAAATCCTGATGCGTTTCGGCGCGCCACCGTTGTGACCCTCACGGCTCCGAGCGCCAGACGTTTACGAGAATATGTGGCAGAGCAGGTGGCAGAGCCTGTTTTAATGCCGCGCATCGTGCAGCCCGGGCGCTTGCTTCCGGAGGAAAAAAATACGGAGGAGGAAGAGCTCATCGCGTGGGTAAAGACGTTGCAAAATTTGTCCCCTCAGGCGTACGCAACCCTGCTTGGCGAGCGGGAAGGGACTCTGAGTGACCGCCGCGCTCTCGGTACTGCCCGCCAACTGCTTCAGTTGCGCTCCCTTCTGGAACAGGAAATTCAAACACCGGAAGAAATCTACCGAAAGCTCGAGCCGGATTCCGGCGACACCTCCTCAGATCAGTCGCTCTTCATGGGAGAAGAAAGTGAGCGCTGGAAGGAATTCGGTGAACTCTGTGCGGAAGTGGATCGGTTGTTGCCGCCGAGCGAAACCGTACCCCGGCAGCCGCGTCCGAAAGAGGAGAGCATGATTATCCTTGCAGCCTTGCCGGAACTGTCTGCTCGTTTGCGCAAGACGCTGGAGGACGTGCTGGCGGAGCGTCCCGGGCATGTGAAGGTTTGGGTGAACGCACCGGAGGAAGAACGAGTCCATTTCGACGTCTGGGGCATGCCTGTCACCGAACACTGGTCGGAGCGTCCCATCGACATCCCGGATGAGAGCATCCTCAAGCCTGCGGACGACGCGCAGGATTTTGGTACTCGGGCAGTCCGAGAAGCCGGAGGCTGTCCCTCGGATGAAGTGGTGCTCGGTTTGTGCGATCCCTCGTTTTCTTCCGCCCTCTGCACGGCATTCGCACACGCGAAGGGAAACCGCTGGCGATTGCAACTCAGCGCCGGGCGCAAACTTACCACGATGGATGCTGCGCAGCTTCCGGCGCGTCTGCTCCACTACGTTGAAACAGCCAAGCAACTTCCCCTCTCCAAGGAGAGTTCGAGTCCGCTGGACATCGCCGACTCGGAGTATGTTTTTGCCTTCATCGATCTCCTGCGCACGGGTGTCCTTCTCCGCAACACCCCCGCCGAGGGAGCGATGGACGCCACGCTCGATGAAGTGATTTCGAAGAATCTCCCGGGATCGGTCCAACGATTCCTCGACCTCCTGCGCAAGAAAAATGTGGACTGCTTCCGTCGCGCCCGGCAGTTGTACGATCTTGCGCAAAAGTGTCTCGCCCCCTCCACGCTCCCCGAAGCCTTGACTGAGTTTGCTGACATCATCGAGGGATCCTGCCCCGAGCCCTCTCCCGACACGCTTCTCATCTCGACCGCCCTGCGCGAAGCCGTGCAGGTGTGCGCCGCACCCGACATCACCCCCGAACTCACGCTCCTGATGCTCCAGCAGCGCTTCGAAAACGCCACTTGTCGTCCCGGTCAACTGGACGAAAATGAAGAACCGACCGTGGAGACCGTTGACTGGATCGAGCTGCCGTACACGCGCGGAAAGCGACTTCTCCTGCTGGGACTGCACGAAGGCTGCGTGCCGGAGGCGGGCGGCAATGTGGGCTTCCTCACGGAAAAGCTCAAGGAGCTCGCGGGTCTGCCCTCGCAAAATTCCCGCAGCGCGCGGGACGCCTTTCTGCTCACCGCCCTTCTGAGGAGTCGAGGAGCGGTGGAAAATGTGCGCATTCTCACAGCCCGTCAGGGAACGGATGAGACACCCATTGCGCCCTCGCCCCTTCTCCTTCGCTTCCCTGAAGACCGTGCCGATGACCTCGTTAAGCGCGTGCAAAAGCTCTTCAGCGATCCCGGGGAAGCTAAGGAACCGGAAGTCTATGAGCAATTCCGATTGCTTCGGCAAACGGCTTCCTCCCCCGTCCCGGTGCAGACGACAGAAGGGAATGAGGAAGAGTACCCCATGGAAAGCATTGAGCTGATTGCCCAAGGTAAGCCGAATCCGTTTTCGCTCGACACCCCTTTCTCCCCCACGCTCATCAAGGATTTCCTGACCTGTCCTCTGCGCTTCTGGCTGAATAAACTCCACGGCATCTCTCCCTCCGACGCCTACAAGGACAGCACACGTGAACTCCAGGCGAACACTTACGGTACCATTCTGCACCGTATCCTCAGGCAACTGGTCGAGCGTTACCCGAAGCTCCCGCCGGGGGGCGAAACTGACAGCCTGAACCGTGAAATTAACGAGTATGCGCGGGAACTCCTGCAGCAGGAATTCAGCGCCTACGCTGCCGATCGAAGGGACTCGCTGCCCGTTTTCCTGCAGAATCAGCGCGAAACCATGGGCGAGAGCCTCAAGCTCTATGTTGACCGCCACGTGAAAGATCTGTGCGAGGGCTGGCGCTGTGAGCATCTGGAATGGACGGTGAACCCCGATCTCGATCTACCGGACGGATCGCTCGCTCACCTCAAAATGACCATCGACCGCGTGGATTACAATCCCGATAAAAACACCTACCGCATCATTGATTACAAGACAAGTGGCTCGCCGCCAAAGGATAAGCATTTGGTCTCCACTCAAGAAGATCTATTCAAAGAAAGGATGAAAAATTTCCCTCTGTATCTCGGAGGGGAAGGCGCAGTAAAACGTTGGGGAGAAGTGCAACTCCCGCTGTATGCACACGCGCTCAGGCAGCTTAAGAAGCTCGGTACCACCTTGCCGGAACTTGCTTATTATAACCTTCCGCGCGGCAAAAATGTCGAGTATAATACCTTCAAATTTACAAAGAAAGAAATACCGGAAAATGTCATTGAAGATGGAATAGAAACCGCTAGGCAGGCGATCGACCTTATTCGTCGCGGACTCTGCCTGTACTCCCGTGAAGACTTCGGCGAAACACCCTATGATTCAACCAGAGATTTCCTTTCCTTCGGCACTCCCGCTATCGACGATCATCTGCGCGACGTTTGCGGTCTTTCTTCCAAATAACCCTTCAAATTTTCAACTATGTCTGCACTTGTTACAGGATGTTCCATTGCCGCCTCTGCCGGCACCGGTAAGACTTACCAGCTCACCTCGCGCTACCTCGCCCTGCTCACGCTCGGGGCGCCTATCTCCTCACTCGTTGCCCTCACCTTCACCCGAAAAGCGGCCGGAGAATTCCGTCGGCGCATTTTTCAAGCCTTGGCGGAGGGCGCCGAAGATAAACGGGAGGGAGGACGCAATGTCCTCACCGCCCGCATTTGGGCTACCTGGACGGATGAGGAAGCCCCCCTCTACCCAGCGGCTATTCCTTACGTCCTGAGGGCGGAAAAGGAAAACTGCTTCCCGGAGGAGCTCCCCGACTTGCCCGAAATTCTGCACCTGAATCAGGAAAAGTACCGAAGCCTCCTGCGGGAACTCGTTACCGCCGGTTCCAAGCTCCGACTTTCCACCCTCGATAGTTTCTTCAACACCCTGCTGCGTACGCAAGCCTTGTCACTTGGCGTTGCTGGAATGACGACCATTTCGGACGAGGATCTCAAGCAGGCGCAAGAGAGAGCGCTCCTCGCCACCATTTCCCGACTCGACAGCGAAACCGTCGTCAAATTCCTCCGAAGCTTCCGATGCAAAGGTAAAGACATCCTGCAGACTCTTGATGACTTGATCTATAAATACGGGGATAAGCTGCGTGAACGTCATGCCGACGGCAGCACCTACGCAGCTCCTTTTAATCTGGAGGATTTGTCAGAGGAATCTGAGCTGGATCCCGTGGAGTTTAGGCGTGAGATTCAAGAAATGCGGGATTTGTTCCAAGCCCTTACCGGTGGTGATAATAAGCCTTTCATCAATGGGAGTTGTAAAATCAAGGCGGCTCTTGCCAACTTGGAGAAAGGCAAACATCACGATCTTATGGACAAGGGGGAGCTATGGAAAGACAGCCCCGAAGCGCAGGCATACCGCGCCAAATTCATGGAATTGGTAAGAAAATGGAAAACGGAGATCCTGCGTGACGTCCAGGTCAAAACGCGCGACTTCATCATTTTCCTGCACTTGTACCTTGAAAACTACCAGAAAATCATCTCCGAGTCCGGACAGTTCAGTTTTGCGGATATCACGCATCTTGCGATGCAAATCCTGGGAGATGAAAAAACGCCTAGTCGTCTGGCGTACCTGCTGGATGGTCGGGTCGACCACTGGTTGCTGGACGAATTCCAGGACACCTCCCCCATCCAGTGGAAAACGCTCTTCCCCCTGCTTAACGAGATAGCCTGCGACCACGAAGAGTTCGAGGACACGCAGCGGGACACCCCTCGTATGTTGCCCATCTCAGAGCGCAGCCTTTTCGTTGTGGGTGATGAAAAGCAGAGCATCTACGGTTTCCGAGGCACGACGCCCGAATTCTTCCGGGAAATCCGCAACGAAACACCGTGGAAGGAATCGATGCTCCCTCGCCGACTCACACAAAGCCGCAGGTCCGCTCCCTGCATCATGGATTTTGTCAACGAACTCTTTGCTGCCATACCCCCCTTGTCCGAGGAAGAAAAGGAGCAATACGGGGGCCACAGCAGCGCCCCCAACCTGAGGGAGAAAAAAGGCTACGTGAAGATTTCCCATTTTTCCGAAGGAGTTAACGCCATGGTGCACGAGCACATCGTCCCTATCCTCAATAAGCTCACTGTCAATGGTGCTCCTCTTCCGGGAAGAAGCATCGCCATTATCACACGGGATAATAAAAGCTGCGTGCAAATTGCCACGGCCTTGGAGGAACTCCATTTCCGCTTGCAGGTCATGTCGGATACCAGTCTCGCCGTTACTTCGACGTTTGGGCAATTGCTTCTTGCCTTTTTCCGCTGGATGCTTCATCCCGGCAGCGAACACGAGAAGTCCATGCTGAAGGTTTCCCCTCTGCACATGCTCCTCGAGGAATCCCCCTTCCCCGACAGTGCCCCATCAGCGGAAGGAACTTTCCTGGCATGGCGACGGCTGATTGACGAGGAAGGCTATGCCGCCGCCATTCGAGCGATCCTCCGACTGGTCGGTACGATAGCGGAAATGGAGAAGATGCAGGATTCCCAGATAATTCGGGAGTGGGAGACTTTGGCTCTCGAGTTCGACAAGCGAGGGGGTAGTCTCAAAGACTGGATTTCTTTCGTCAGCAATTTTAAGCCGAGCTCCTCCGATGTCCCGAGTTCCATCCAGCTCCTCACCATACACAAGAGCAAGGGCATGGAGTTTGATGCCGTTATCTTACCCTTTGCCGGATCAAAGAAGATAGATGATACAAGCCACATGGATCACTTCGCCACGGAGGATTCCAAGGGCTTTCTCTTCTCGGTGAGCAACGGGGAAAAACGAAAAGCCTGGCCCACCATCGAGAGACTGACGAAGGATTGGCAAGACAAGCAAATCAGCGAATCAATGCGGTTGCTCTACGTGGCTATCACACGTGCTCGCTTCGCCGTGTACCTCTTGCTGAATGGGGACGCCGCTTCCAATTCATTCTCAGAAATCATTGATGCTGCTAAACCGTACAATGAGATCGGCGATCCCGAGTGGTACCTTCAGCCCACCAAGGACAGCAGCGGTGGCGCCGGCAACAAGGCGTCCCAAGAAGCGGATGACAAATCTCCCAAACCGCTGGAGAAGCCCACGGCTCGTCGGCGCGTCATACGTCCCTCGCAGCTGGAACCGCAGGGACAGGTCGCCGCAGACGCCCAAGCAACTGTCGGCGATGCCTCCTCCACCGTGCGCATGATACAGAGCGGAAGAGAAGCCGCCGCCTACGGTACGGCCGTCCATGCCCTGTGGGAGCAAATCGGTTGGACCTCCTCCCCGCAGGATTTCCCCGCATGGGTTCATTCTCCGCAGGGGGAGGAGCAGCAGGTCGTTGCCCGCGCCTTGCAGCGGGATGATATTCGCGCCATCCTCAGCTGTCCCGACGGAGAGCGCTGGCAGCTCTACCGCGAGCAATCCTTTGTTTTTGCGGTGCAAGGTAAGGCGGAGCTGGTCTCCGGCACATTCGACCGCGTGCATGTGCGGACCGATGACGCCGGGAAGCCGCAGGAAGCCCTCATTATCGACTACAAGACTGACCGCGTCACCGCCGGCGACGATGCAGAATACGCCGCCCTGCGCGCGCGCCATGCTCCGCAGATGCGCGCCTACCGTCGCTATCTTGCGGAATCATTGCATCTGGATGAGGCCGCCGTGCGTGTGGCGCTGATCTCAGTGCCGCGTGGCGGAGGTGAGGCAAGCGTGCAGCTCTACTCCGCAACGGAGTTAAAATGAGGACGATTTCGCTTCATTTCCTCGGGAGCTGAGTTCAGTTTACCCCTTGGGCAAACTGCATGCGAATGAAGTGGGGAAGAAAACTCTCCAGGCAGTTGATTTCGTCTATTTCTGGACACGAATTTTCAAAATCGTAAGTGGGTGCCGACAGGCGTTACCGCCGCTTTGTAAATATGTCCGATGGTCGCGTTCTCGATTCAGTTTCCGCGTCTGCTTTGCGAAATTCGCGCGCAAGCGCGGGAGCTTCCCAAATCATAAATGGGCAGGGCAAACGCATTAGAAAATGCGTTTGCCTATGTACGATTTACGATGTACGATTTATTGATAACGTGCGCGTTGCGCAGATATGTTCTGGACGGCAGATGTACTCAAAAACAAGAAAGGAACAACTTCATTTGCATCGCAGAGTGCGCTGCCATTGCGGTTTTCGTATTCGAAAACAGACACGTGATCAAACGTTTGGAGAGTTTTCTCTGCTTTTCCATTTCATACAAATGCGTTTGCCCCGCATAAATGGGCAATCTCCTTGACAAGGAAGAGGGGGAATGGTAGGCTTGCAGCATGTCACAGGTTCGCGTGTATGGCAGAGAAAATCTGCCGAGGCAAGCTTCGCTTTTTTTGCCCAATCGGATTGATGAGGCGACGCGCGAGGCGTTGGAGGCGGAGCTGGGCGGGGCGGCAAAGGTGATGTATGTTGTGGAGGAAGAATTGCAGCCGGATCCGGGCATCATGGAGAAGGTGGGTGCGGAGCGAATCGTGAAATTCCGCTTTAGGACGAGTAAAAGCCGCGAATTGCGCGAGCTGTTGATGGAACATTTGGCTGCCGGACGACATATCGTGTTTATGCCGGGGAGACCTGCGCAGGTCATGGGGTGTCTGTCGGATGTTCCCAAGCCATTTTTGATGCAACTGGGAGCGCTGCATATTTCACCGGTGCCGGTATTTACGGGATTTTACCGCAAGAGCATATGGTCGGCCTGCACCACAGATCCTCTTCACGATTGGGGAGTCCTGCACATCATGCCAAAATTGACTCCTGGACCGCAGAGTGGGGAACGCACGCTGGAGGCGTGGTTAAAGGCATCGGCAGAGGCGTTTGAACGGCACCCCATGCTGGAGGTCTCTCTTGGTCGTTTACTGGTTGAGGGATTTAAGCGCAACTCGCATTCTGAACTCATAGATGGAATGGATGGATCGAAGCTTGGGTACGTGAAGTTGCTTGGGGTTGCTTTGGCGTTGGCCAAAGAGCTGAAGAGGCGAGTGAAGGAACCCCGTCTCGGTATCATTTTGCCGCCGGGCAAGGGGGGAATGATTGCTAACTTTGCCTGTATTTTTGCCGGTATTGTTCCGGTGAATATCAACTACACGTCGTCGGAGTCAGCTATGCACAGCATTGTGCAACAGAGCGGGATACAACATTTTATCACCGCGCGCGCTTTCATCAACAAACTGCCGCACTTTCCCTGGCCGGCGGAGGAGACACTGCTGCATCTTGATGCATTGCTCAAGGGAATCGGGCTCACACGCATAGCGGCATGGGTAGCTTTTGCGAGGGTGACCCCGGCATCGCTTATCGTGCGCGCCTTCAAGTTGGATGCGCGCCATGGCGATGATGAGGCCGCACTCATTTTCACGTCCGGATCCTCTGGTGAACCGAAAGGCGTACCCTTTACGCACCGCATGATCATCGCTAACATGTGTCAGCTGCTCAGCAAGGTGTACCTGCCGCCGGGCAGTCGTTTTTTGTGCAGCTTGCCCATCTTCCACAGCTTCGGACTCACAGTGTGCACCATGTTGCCTGCGGTGTACGGCTTCAGTATGGTGACATATCCCTCGCCGCTGGAAGCGAAGACGCTCAACGAGCTCATCGAAAACTACAAATGCGTACTTGTGCTGACCACTCCCACTTTTGCGAGAGCCATGCTGCGCCGCGCCAATCCAGACTGTTACCGCAGCGTACGCTATTTTATCGTGGGGGCAGAAAAGTTGCCGCGGGATTTAGCGGGAGAATTCGAAGCTCGCTGCAGGGTGCACTTGTTGGAGGGGTATGGGCTGACTGAGACCGCGCCGGTATGCTGCGTGAATTTGCCGGATGCGCCTCCATCTCCTACCAGTCCTTATTACGTGCCGGCGGATTGCGAAGGCTCCGTGGGGCAGGTGCTGCCGGGACTCGCCGTACGCATCACGGATCCTGATGACGACAGCCGCGTGCTCCCGCTTACCGAACAGGGGATGATCTGGCTGAAGGGGGCGAATGTCTTTCAGGGCTACATTGGTTCCGAAAAGCTTAACGAGGGGCTTTTCCGCGATGGATGGTTCAAGACGGGTGACTTGGGCAGTGTGGATCTTAACGCCTTCTTGAGCTTGGGTGGACGTCGCTCGAGGTTTTCCAAAATCGGAGGTGAAATGGTGCCGCACGAATTGGTGGAGGCCGCTATTGAACAATTTGTGCAGCGTCCGGGCGACTTTCCTCAGGATGAACGGATTGTGTGCATTGTTGGTGTACCGGATGCCCAGAAGGGGGAGGCCTTGGTTTTGCTTTCCTGCATACATGGTGGAAATTTGGTGCAAGCGCTGGATGCCATCCGCACGCACCTCGTCTCGGCGGGGATACCTCGGCTATGGTGCCCTCGCGAAATTATTCCGGTTGAGGTTATCCCGATGCTCCCCACCGGAAAGTTGGATTTACGCGGGTGTAATATGCTGGCGCAGGAAGCTCTGGGCATGACAAGCCCCGGTTAAGCTCGTGCGCAAGCTCAAAGCTGCATTTTCCCCGGGTTAAGGATATTTTGGGGGTCAAGGGCATGCTTGAGAGCATGGTGAAGTTCCATGGCGACGGAACCGATGGCGCTGGGGAACCAGGTCGCCTTTGCCAGACCAATACCGTGCTCACCCGTGATGCTGCCACCATGGGAAAGAACCCAGGCGAAGAGCAGATGCAACAAGGCGTCTGCTTGGGAACGCATTTCCTCCCCCTGTGCGTCACGTGGCACCATGATGTTGGTATGAATGTTGCCATCTCCTGCGTGGCCAAAGCAGGCAATAGGGATGGAATTTTCCTGTTGCAAGTCGGAGCAGTACTGCACAAAGTCCGCAAGTTGAGAACGAGGGATGACGACATCCTCGTTTAGTTTGGTAAGTCCGGTTGCTTTCAGACTCTCCGAGAAACCGCGGCGCAGCTGCCAGAGAGCCTCTACATCATCCTTGTTGAGCGCTGCTTGCGTATGAGTGGCCCCTAAATCGGACAGCAACAGGGAGAGCTGCTTCACTTCCGCAACGACTGCGTCAGCGGAGCCATCTACCTCCAGTAGCATGTGCCCGCGAGCATCTGACGGGATGGCATCGCCCATGTGTTTTCGCGCCGCCTGCAGAGTGAAAGCGTCGGCAATTTCAAGTGCGCACGGGAGATGTCCCGCCTGTAACACGGCCTGCACCGCTTCAGCTGCCGCAGAAAATTCCGGGAAGGTAGCCTGCAACGCCGCCCGCGCAGGGGGATCGGGAATAATACGTAAAATCGCCTGTGTGATCACGCCGAGCATACCCTCGCTTCCGCAGAAGAGTCCGACGAGGTCGAACCCCTGCTTATTTTTATGGGTGCGTCCGCCGCAGGTGAGAACCCGTCCGTCCGGCAGGACGACCGTGAGCCCCAGCACATAGGCGCGTGTGACGCCGTATTTCAGGCAGCGCGGACCTCCTGCATTCGTAGAGATATTGCCGCCGATGGTGGAGTCCTTGCGCGAAGCAGGATCCGGCGGGTAGAACCAACCGAGTCGGGCACAGGCATCTTGCAACTCCGCGGTGTGCACCCCAGGCTGTACAACGGCCACTCCATCCTGCGGGTTCACTTCAAGGATCCGATTCATGCGATCGGTAGAGATGACGATACCTCCGCGGACAGGTACACAGCCCCCCACATAGCCCACACCTCCGCCTCGGGCGGTGACAGGTATGGCGTGCTGCGAGGCAAACCGCATGATACGTGCCACCTCTTCCGTACTCGTTGGAAAGGCCACGGCATCCGGTGTGGCGCTGGCGAACCATTTGTCGCCGGAATTGGCACGGCGAGTGGTTTCATCTGTGCAGATCAATTGACCGAGTACGTTCTGAATATCGGGAGGTAAATTGCTCATCGTGTAAAGTAGACTGTTGTTTAGTCTTTTGCCGTGCCCCAGCGGCGGTGTAACCACATTTCTGCCGGGGAGAAAATAAGTTTATCCGCGAGCAGACCGACCAGAATGATGATGAACATGACACCTACAACCTGGTGCATGCGTTGCAGTTCACGTCCGTAGTGCAGGTATTGCCCGATGCCGAAACCGGAGATGACCGACACGTAGATTTCTGCCGCCATGAGCGAACGCCATGCGAAGGCCCAGCCCTGTTTCATGCCACTCACCACAAAAGGAGCAGATGCCGGCAGTGTGACAAAAAGCAGGGTATGCAGCGGAGAAGAGCCCATCGTGCTTGCGGCCCGAGCGTAGATGGGCGGCACATTGCGAATGCCGTTTTCGGTGGAGAGCAGCACACTCCACAGCGTTCCCATGATCACAACAAAGAGGAGCGCGGATTCCGTCTGTCCAAACCAGATACAGGCCAGAGGCACCCAGCACACGCTCGGCAGACCTTGAAAACCGAGGCCGAGTACGCCCACGGTATTGCGCATCATTCGAAACCGCGCCGCAAGCATGCCGAGAGGCACCCCAATGAGCAGACCGATGGCGTAGCCAATGAGGAGACGCCGCAGCGTGATAAGCATGGAGAGCGGCAGTTTGCCATTCATGGTGTTGTCCCATAGATACTGAGCCACCAAACTGGGAGAGGGCAACACGTAGGGCGACCACAATGTGCAGTGGATGCCCAGAAAATCGAGATCCCCCGTGATTCCTGCCCAGATGAGAACGAGCAGGAGGAAGAAGATGAGCGTT
This sequence comes from uncultured Akkermansia sp., assembly GCA_947588645.1. Classification (GTDB taxonomy): domain Bacteria; phylum Verrucomicrobiota; class Verrucomicrobiia; order Verrucomicrobiales; family Akkermansiaceae; genus Akkermansia. The sequence continues at coordinate 72,972 of CANPYO010000002.1, forward strand.
TGTACGATGTTTTTCATTTGTACCATGGGTTAGTCACATTCGCCGGCTTCGTTGTACCCCTTCAGAGCCGCAGTGATGCGCTGCGAGAGGTCAGCCAGGTCGTGATCGTTGATGTTGCGTAAGCGGGGTAGGGATACTTTAAACTCCTCGCGAATGCGTCCCGGATGGGGAGTGAAGAGGAGCACACGATCACCGAGACACACGGCTTCGCGCACGTTATGCGTCACAAAAATGATAGTTTTTTTGCGTTTCTGCCAAATATCCTGAATATCGCCGTAGAGTTGCTCACGGGTCATAGCATCAAAGGCGGAAAACGGTTCGTCCATCAGTAAAATTTTTGGATTGGGAGCGAGAGACCGAGCTAAGGCCACACGTTGCTTCATGCCGCCGGACAGTTCGTGAATGTTAGCATGTGCAAAATTGTCCATCTTGACGAGATAGAGGTAGTATTTAGCTACTTCGAGCCTCTCGTGATTGTTCAGATTCGGCTTTTGCTTGAGTCCGAACATCACGTTGCCGATGACATCCAGCCACGGGAAGAGGGCATGTTCTTGGAACATGACGAGCCTGTCGCGTCCCGGCGCAGTGATCGGAGCCCCGTTGATGAGAGCTTTTCCTCTGTCGGGTTTCTCGAGTCCGGCGATGATATTCAGCAAAGTAGATTTTCCGCAGCCACTTGGTCCCACAAAGCAGACGAACTCGCCCTCGCGGATGCTGATGGAGACATCCTGCAGTGCGACAACCGAGCCGCTCTGTGTTTCGAAGGTTTTGGTGACATTTTCTACGCTGAGTCGAGCGGTGGGGTAGTCGTGCAGCTCGGGGTGTGTGGCGTTATCAGTCATGGCTTTTCAAGGGGGAGTATAGTATGCCTTCCAGAGGGGGCACGCGATCCAGCAAATCCGCAGCTTGTGCGTCTTTGACAAATTGACGCAATCCTGCCAGATCAATTTCATTAGTGAGGGTGAGCCGTTGCCAAGCAGTGCGTACCAGCTCGAAATCCACGGGAGACTGGGTAAGTTCGCTGAGCTCCGTCGCCACACGCTGTTGGGCTTCCTGGGGGTGGGCAAGAATCCATTTTGTGAGGTCGGTGTGCGCACGAATGACGGCGGCAGCTTCTTTCTGGTGCGCTTGCAGCCAGGCCAAACGTCCGGCCAGAACGGTAGTCACAACGTTCGGCTCTTGAACCAGCAGATGGGCTCCGGCAAGCTCTTCCATGAGCGATACCCATGGTTCTACTGTCCACGAGGCATCTAACTTGCCCTGCTTCATGAGTTGGAGTTGGAGCGAGGATGTGGTGGGGCTCACGCGTACGTCTCCGCCACCCTCCAGCGTGCAGGTGAGTCCGTTTTTTGCAAGCCAAGCGCGGCAGGATACATCCTGCGTGTTGCCGAGCTGGGGGGTGGCGATACTTTTTCCACGAAAGTCCGAGGGTCGAAGGATGCCGCTATCGGGGGCAACCAGCAACGCTGCTCCGCCATTCACAGCTCCTGTGAGCAGCCGCATTTCACGTCCGGATGATACGGCGTAGGCGTTGATAGCCGGACTCGGACCAATGTAGGTAAGATCCGCCGTGCGTCCAAAGATCGCCTCTGCCGCAGAGGGGCCGGCATTGTAAGTCTGCCACTGCACGGTGTAACCCGGCAGGTAACGCTCAAACCAGCCATTGCCTTCGCGACTCATATTCCGAGCCACAAGAGCTTGCACATGCGTGATGTTCGGGAAAGAGCCGATGCGAATGACCTTCTCTGTGGCATCCTCACGCTGGCATGCAGGAAGCCCCAGCAGCATTGCGCCGAGTGCAATCACCCATATTCTCATCCTTTTCACCCTCGCAAGCATAGCAAAATTTGCACCTCGCGTCTAGTTCAGATTGTGACAAAATCTCTCCGCTCTTCATAAGGTGAGAGCCATGATGAACATGCCCACTGCCACACCGCAGATGGAGAGATGATGGTGTCCCCAGCGCTCAGCCATGGGCAACAATTCATCGAAAGATATGTAGACCATGATACCGGACACGACGCAGAACAGGCACGCCAGCAGCAGCCCGTTCATGTAGGGCAGCAAAATGAGCATGCAGATGACAGCTCCCAAGGGTTCGGCCATGCCGGTGAGTGTGGCTAGGCGAAATGCTTTGCCGGGCTTGCCCGTGGCGTACATGAGCGGGAGCGCAACCGCGATGCCCTCCGGTATGTTGTGAATAGCCACTGCAAGTGCTACGGAAAAGGCTGTGTCTGTATTGTCGAAAGCAGCTGCTACGGTGGCCATACCCTCCGGAAAATTGTGGAGAGCCATGGCGAGTGCAAAGAGCAGGGCCCCGCGGCGCACATCTTCTCGCCCTGAAAATTGCCCGGTCGTGCGTACGCGTTCAAGTTCGGCAGCGTCATGAACCTCGTGGGGGTTTTCGTCCTCCGGGATCATAAAATCGATGAGCCAGGCCAGTCCCATCCCTCCGAAAAATGCTGCCATCGCAATCCACTTTTCCCCCGCCAGACCGGTAAGATTTTTCAGAGCTGTGGGCATCAGTTCCATGAATGAAATATACACCATCACCCCCGCACTTGCTCCTAGGGCAAAGGTAAGGACACGCGTGTTCGTGCGTTTCATAAAGAGGGCAACCGCTGCACCTATGCCTGTGCACAGGCCGGCCAGTAGCGATAAAATGCCACCAAGCATCAAAGGATGTAGAACACTTGTCTCCATACCAGACACCATCTTTATATCACGCAGTTAATCATCTGTCAATGTGTCGTTAGCACACGTGCCCCAATATAATTTTCTCCGGACCCATTCAACCCATTTCCCATGCGTTTCCTGCGGACGAAAGAAGTAGGCTTTGCAGTCGTACATCCGACATCGTACATCGTTAATGGCAACCGCATTTTTCAATTTGCGCGAAGTCTGTGAGGAAAAGTCTTGACTTTAGACGAACGCTCTGATTAAATGAGCGCGCAACAGTTGCCGGCTTGGCGGAATTGGTAGACGCGCTCGACTCAAAATCGAGTTCTAACGAGTGTGGGTTCGAGTCCCACAGCCGGTACAGAAAAACAAGTATTTTGGCGTCTGGTAGAAGTTGCAAGTGACTGACAGACGCATTTTTTGTCTTGGCAAGCGGTGGAAGTGTGTGGTAAAGGATGGTTACATTTTTGGTCACATAGCACGGTCACATAAAAAAAATCGCGCTAGACCTAGTGAAACCTAGACCCACAACACTTATGAGCTGGATTGAAAAACGAGATAATTGCAAATGCTGGATTGCTTGCTGGAGGCAGGGCGGACGCAAGGTGCGGCGTTCAACCGGGATTCGCATTGAAGCGGGGGCGGCTGGGCGGCATGCTCGGGCTATGGCTGAGCAGACGGCGGCGGCGATGGAGACGGCTTCCACGGGTGAAACCCCGGCGCACAAGGCGTGCGATGCGGTGCGCAAGGTGGCGGAGCTTCACGGATGCGCGGGGAAGATTCCAACGGTGAGGGAATACCTGACGAATTATCCGCGTAAGCGTGGCGAAAGCTCTGAAATGAACCAACGGCGTGCTTTCAAGGTGTTTTTGGCGTATCTTGGGACGGATGCAGACAAGCGCATTGACACCATCACACCGGCGATTTGCAGGGGATTCGTGCAGCATGAATTGAGGCGGGTTGCTCGGGGGACGGTGGAGTTGTACAGGGGCTATGTTTGGTCTGCGTTTAGGCGCGCGGTGGAGGTGGATGATTATATGAACAAGAACCCTATGGCGGCGGTGAGTCTGGCGGAGGAGGCTCGGGCGGTGATTCCTGAGCGGGGGCAAGACGTGCAGAAGCGACAGCCGTTCACGCTGGAGGAGATTCACTTCATGATTCAGAGCTTCCCGGAGCCGTGGAATGATATGGTGGCGGTGAGTTTTTACTTGGGCGGCTTGCGGATTTCGGATGTTTGTATGCTTCGATGGGAAGCGGTGAACTGGCGTGAGGGCTACATCCGGCTTGTGGAGGTGAAAACGCGCAAGGAGCGTTATCTTCCGATTTTGCCGCAGTTGAGGGAGTTGCTGGTGCAGAGGCTCACGCAGTCCGCGGGCGGGGATGAATACGTGTTTCCGGACATGGCGCATTATTACATGGGAAGCTCAAAGACGAGCATCTCAACGCAGTTTACCGCGCTGCTCCGTGCGCATGGGATGATTGCGGGGACGGTGGATGCGGGGAAGAGGAAGGGCACTAAAAGACATGCGGTGAGCGTGAAGTCTTTTCATTCTATCCGGCATTCTGTCGTTTCGTACTTGCGCGGCGGGATGACGGGCACTGCGCTCTTCTCGCCTGATGCGATTCGTGACACGATAGGGCACGATTCCGAAGAGGTGGAGCGCGGCTACTTCACGGGCTCGCTCACGATGCGCAGGAATGTGCTTTCCGCGCTTGCGGCAGGCATGGAGAGCGTGCAACCTACCATTGATGCGGCGGCGGCGCGCGCGTACAGGCAGGGGGCGTGATGCGGCGATTTTTCCAACAACACACATACCGACATGAAAACGACACCAAAAAAGGAAGCTGAGAAGCAAGGGGAGTTTATAAGGGTAAAGATTCCGATGACCCGTGAGCTTTATGCCAAAGTGAAGCGAGCGAGCGAAGAGGCGGGATTATCGATGGACGCATGGATTAATGAGGAGGCGAGAAGATACGTGCTAAGGGTATGCGCGCGCCTGAATAGGGGATAGGGGCGGGGCAGATTCAGTTTGTGCGGATGCAGTTGCAAGCCGTCTCGGGTGTGATGAGAGCCCGGGGCGGCTTTTTTTTGCTTTTTTGACATTATGTGTATACCCGGAGTGAAAAAAAAGTGTCATACAAACGCAAAAAAACACCACAGACGGCGACCGAGAGCGTGAAATAGCGCGTTCGGCAAAGCTATTGAACGCCAGTGAGCTAGAGCGGAGGCAGTCCAGCCGTCCCGGGAAATGATGGAGCCCGGGGCGGCTGATTTTTTTTAATTTTTTTGAGAGAGTCAACGGTAGTGGACTCTATGTTGGGTGAAAAAGTGTGCTAAAAGGGAGGGATGCAAACGCAAAAAAACACCACAGACGGCGACCGAGAGCGTGAAATAGCGCGTTCGGCGAAGCTATTGAAGCAGGCAGAACTCGCCCGTGAGTTAGGGGTAGCGGAAAACACCGTGCGCCACTGGAAGGACTGCCCGCGGGTGTATATCGGCAAATCGGCCAACGGCAAGGCGCGGCGGGTGCGGTATGACCTGGACGAAGTGAAAGCATGGCTGAAGCAGGCACGCAGTTGCTAGAGCAGAATCAAAGCATTTAATCATACAACACAAACGATGATGAAAACGAATATTGACACAATGGATGAAGAGCAGGCACTGGCGCGGTTGCTTGGCATTGGGGCGGGCTCGCCCGTGGCGACACCGGAGATGCTGATGCGCATGGCGCAGTGGCTACACGCTACGTTGAAGCGAGAGATTGACGCGCGCCCGGCAAGAGGGAAGCAGGAGTGGGCGCGGATATCCGACATCATGGAAATCTACGGGGTGAGCCGTGCGCAGGCGAACTGCTGGATGGTGCGCTTGCGTGGGGAGGGGAAGGTGAGGGTGCAGAACCCTATAAGCGGCGCGCAGGGGGTAGGAGATACTTTCTACAATCTTGCCGATATTGCGCGCGCTTATGAAGAGAATGCGGAAAGGAGGAAGTGATGAGAGCGACAGATGCAGAGCCCGTGATTGTCACAGACACGCGGGAACAGACGCCGCTTTGCTTTACGCATTTGCGAAGTGAGCGGGGGACGCTGGACACGGGGGATTACAGCGTGCGCGGGCTGGAAGAGGTTTTTGCCGTGGAGCGCAAGAGCATGGCTGACCTTGTGGGTTCGTTGACGCGGGAGAGGGCGCGATTCATGCGGGAGATGCACAGATTGCGCGGCTTCTCGTTCGCTCGGTTGCTTGTGATAGGCACCGAGATGGACTTGGCGAGGCTCGTGGCTCAGGGGCGCGCGAACTTGGCGCAGGTAGAACACTCGCTTTTGAGCCTTGAGTATCGCTATAATGTTCCAGTTGTACGAGCTGAGACGGCCACGCATGCGGCTCTTTTGGTGGAGACGTGGGGATTTGTCGCATGGAGGAACCTGCTTGCGCGAATCGGCAGGAAGGTGGCATTTCCTGAATGGGCGGCAGGTGTACTTATCCGCGGAGAAAGGAGGGTGACGGCATGAGGGGTGACCGAAAGCGTGATCCAAATCGACCGCTTGACTTTCTCATCTTTCCGGCCAGTTTGGGCTTGAAGCTCCATAAACACAAAAGCGCGGACATTGCCGATGCCTTCAAAATGGCCTTCTACTGTGGCAGGGAGCTTAATGGCGGCGTGATAGCCGGGGCAAAGCAATGGAGCGCGCGAAAGTGGCTTGCAAGTGCAGGAATCCGACGCAAAATTGAACTTCCATGTTCAGATTTGTGGCATTTTTCTGGCAATGATTTAGTCGTTGAGATTTACGACACTGAAAGAGAAAAAGACGTATTATCAACACGTAAGACAAACTCAAGCAATGCAAGCAAACGATGGGAGCGCATATGCGACCGCATGACAGACAAAGACAAAGAGGAAGAGGAAGAAAATTTTGTTGTTGTTGACCGCGCGCAGGAGGCGCGGCGGCAAGCACCAGTTACTTTTGATGAATTATTTGAATTTCTACAAGCTGAATACCCCGATATGCCGCAAGAGCAGATCCGCAAATGCGCTGATGATTATCTGAGGTTGGGAGAAAAAACGAATTGGACGCATTCGACCGGCGAGCCGATACACAGCTGGCAAGCGACGGCAAGAGGCTTTGCCGAAAAACGCCTCCGACGGTACAGCAAGCGCAGCGGCAGCGGCGGCGGCAACGCCCGCAGCATGGCGGAGGCGGAGGAACGAGAGAGACGGCGAGCTGAACTTCTCGAAGAACTCGAAGGGGTATGGCCTGCCGATTCACAGAAATCCTAACAAAAACACAAGCACCATGACAAACGACGATACAACTAAAAGGGGAAGCACACCGACCGACATCGGCGACATCCTTAAAGACTCTTTCGATAGCAAGGGCGAGCCGCTATTCACGATCTGTCCAAGCGGAGTTAAGAAATGCTTGACCGGGGCGGGCGTGTTGCAGCAAGCAGGGATGCCCGAGGATGATGGAGATCCAAGCCTTGCCGGGTATAAGCACCTATGGAAGTGCGATTGCCCGCAGTGCGTGGCGCGCCGGGAGGCGGAGACGCAGGCAGAGCAGGCGGCGGCTGAGCGCCAGCGGCGAAAAGCACTTCAAGAGAAGCTTAAAAGCTGTGGCATTCCGGCAACCCTCAGCGACGCACACATCGAAGATTGGGATAATGACAGGCTGGGGGAGGATACCGTTCGACGGATCAGAGACGCCGCGCGCAGGTACGTTTCCCGGCTCTATTGCTACAAGCAGGGACGGACGGCGACCAACCCGGGCAACCTGCTGATCTGCAGCAAGTCTGGGCGAGGGAAGACGCCACTGGTGCAGCTCATGGCCGTGGAGCTGATGCGCGGCGAGGGTAACGAGGGCGGCGTCAATGTCACGTATGTGAACTATATGAGCCTTCTTACAAGACTGACAGATTCAAAAAACTTCAAAGGCGAGTCATTACAGGAAATTATCAGCTACTATGCGACACGGGAAGTTTTGATTATTGATGACTTCGGAGACGAAGAGCCCTCATCTTGGCAATTGGGGCGGCTTTTTGAGATCCTCGACCAACGGAAACGCGAGGCCTTGCCTACCATCGTAACCACGGGATACACGGACAGCGAAGCCCTCACCGATCAGCTCACCGAAAAGGGCTATGGCGGCGCGCAGAAGGGCGCAGGAATGGCCATTAAATTACTCAGGCGCATATCCACCGGCGGCAACCTGCTCATGCTCTCGAAAGTCTAAGGTACTGATAACAGAATCTCCAACGCGCCCCGCTTGATGCCCAATCTATGTGTATTTTCGTAAGACAAATTGAAAAACTGCTTCACCCCTAACCACAAA
>CANPYO010000003.1 GCA_947588645.1 uncultured Akkermansia sp.
TTTATTGTATTATTTTTCTCCTTTCTCCAACTTTTTTCCCGCGTTTTTTCACCTCGGTAGTTTTTAGAGGTGCCAGATTTACGATTTGAATGCTAACACGGTACGCGCGTTCCTGCGAAAATTGCGATTTTCGTATTCGGAAATAGGCGCGTGATCAACCGTTTGGAGAGGTTTCCCTGCTTTTTCACTTCATCCAAATGCGTTTGCCGTGGCCAGGGCGGTGAGAAGCTTATTATGGATGCCACCGAAGCCACCGTTGCTCATCACCAACAGCACGTCGCCTGGACGTACGCGCGAAGTGACGTAGGCGACGATCTCAGGGATATCCTTGCCCACATGGCACTCTTTGCCGGCAGCGGATAATTCTTGCGCCAGAGCATTCTCATCCAGTCGTTCCTCCGGGTTGAGTTTTTTGTAGCTTTCTACCGGTGACAGGACCACAAAGTCAGCTTTGCTGAGGGAGATTGCCAGCTCGTGCTGAAAGAGGTTGCGGATCATCGTATTGCTGCGCGGGTCAAAAAGCACCCACAGACGGCTTTTGGGAAAACGTTGGCGCAAGCCGGCAATAGACTGCGCCACGGCAGTAGGATGGTGAGCAAAGTCGTCCACCACCGTTACGTCCTTCACTGTACCGCGCACTTCTTGCCGGCGCGCTACACCTTGAAAGCGCGCTAATGACTCGCGTATCTGATCCGGAGTGAGTCCTGCTTCCGTTGCCGCACAGGCGGCCATCGCCGCATTGCGCACATTGAACTCCCCGACCATCGGTATGGTGTAGAGTTCACCATCCAGTGCAAAGGAGGAACCCGACGGTTGTAAATTCACGGCCGTAATACGTCGCTGAGCTCCCTCTCCAAGCCCCACAGTGACAATGCGCACGTGCTCTCCAAGCTCGGCTTGGGCTCGCATGCGCACATCCTGACAGTTGGGACAGTCTGCATTCATGAAAACCACTCCATTGCTTGGCACCACCCTCAACAAACGAGAGAACGATAACTTAATCTCCTCCACATTGCGGTAAATATCCGCGTGATCCATCTCAATATTATTCACGATGAGCACGCTCGGCAGGTAGTGCAGGAATTTCGAACGTTTGTCAAAGAAGGCAGTGTCATATTCATCCCCCTCCAGCACGCAGTATTTTGAGTCTGTGAATCGTCCGCCGCGCCCCAAGTTACGGGCTATGCCACCAATCATGAATCCCGGGTTCATCCCTTGATCCTCCAGCAGCCAGGCAAGCATGGATGTCGTCGTTGTTTTCCCATGTGTTCCCGTCACCACAAAATTCTTTTTACCCCACAGGAAGAACTCCTTCATCGCCTCCGGCAGACTCATGTAACGCAGCCCACGTTCCAGTACGGCTTCCACTTCAGGATTTCCCCGACTTAGCGCATTGCCAATTACCACAAGCTCTACATCATCTTTCAGGTTTTCCGCTTTGTAGCCGCTGTACACCGTGATTCCCTCTTCTGCCAAAAAGGTCGACATGGGGGGGTAGACATTCTCATCCGACCCAGTTACTTTGTACCCCTTGCGAGCCATGGCGGAAGCGACTGCACCCATGGCTGTGCCACAAATGCCCAGAAAGTGGATATGTTGTACGCCAGTCATTTCTCGTTAGCTCACGAAGAGTAGCCTATCTCTCCCTACTTTGCAAGCTTTTTCCCATATCGGAGGGCGACAAGCCGGGGCAAACGCATTAGAAAATGCGTTTGCCTATGTACGATTTACGATTTACGATGTACGATTTGAATGCTAGCACGCTGCGCGCGTTCCTGCGAAACAAAAGCAAAGCAGAATTTTCGAAGACGATGGTGCGTTGATAGAAGGAAGGTCTCCTGTGTGAGACTATGTCGGTTTCACGGCTTTGCTCAATCATCAATGGTTTAAGCTTCTTGCTGGCTTATCTTCTTCATCCATGGGAAACGCATGAGGAATGGGTTGAATGAGCCCAGAGATGATTTTATTGGGACACGTGCACGACAAGCCGGGGCAAACGCATTAGAAAATGCGTTTGCCTATGTACGATGTACGATTTACGATTTACGATGCGGTGTGCGAATATCCCCTCTCAGCATGGTGAGCAGCCCCACTGCTCGTGGAAAAGATTCCGGGTCGTCGTCAGATTCCGCGAACAGACGGTCGGCCGGAATACGCGCGTAGCGTTCTGCCGCCTTGGGATGTGAGAGCTCGCGCACGCCAACGGAGAAGAGGGCACCCAGAGAGAGGAATTCCCGCGCCAGCTCGTGGGAGCCGTTCCAGGCGTGCAGGAGGACACGCGGCAATGTTCCGTCATGATCGCGCTGCCGAAGCAATTCCAGAAGGCGTGCCCATGCGCCGGCACCGTGCAACTGCGCCAAGCGTTCGTGTCGAAACGCAGCGCCTAAATGCACCTGCAGCAGGATTTCCTGCGCATTCAGAGTTTCGCGGTGGCGCGGTGTGGCATCCAACCCGGTTTCCCCCACCTGTGCTTGTGGAAAACGACACAGGTATTCATCTAAATCGTAGGCGATTTGAGCCGCAGGCGCTTCTGCGGCATACCACGGGTGTATCCCAAAGCAGGGAATCATGTCCTGGGCAGCAGCTACGCGATCCCAATCACTGCGTCGCACGGCACACAGGAAGCCGCCGGAAGGACCCGGCTTGTGGGCGTGATAGTCCATCATACCGTGGGTAAATGACCTGCCTGTCTGAAACTGTAGAAGGGTTCTCTTTCCCCATCCTCAGTGCCAATGATAACGTGATCCTCCACGGGGATGAGCAGCATTTGCCCGACCTGCGCCAAGCGCTCCGTAAGCGAGATATCTTCCCGGCTGGGGGAGGGGTTGCCGCTGGGGTGATTATGCACCAGCACAATGCGAGCGGCGCTGTGTCGAATGGGGTCGCGAAAAACATCCCGAGGGTGCAGGGTAACACGCGTGAGCGTGCCCAGGGCGATGGAAGATCGATGGATGACCTCATTGCGAACATTCAGCGAAAGCACGCAAAAATGCTCCTGCATTTCATAACGCAGTTCGCCAGCCATTAGATTGTACACATCCCGAGGTCCGGATATCTTGAGACTCTCGGGAGCCTCCTGCACAGCGCGTTTTCCCAGTTCGAACACCGCGGCCAACGTGGCGGCCTTTGCCGGGCCTATCCCCCTCACCAGCTCCATGATTTCCGAAGCCTCCATACGTCCGAGAGCCGTGAGTGATCCCGCTCGCTTTTTGAGCTGCCGAGCCAGCTCCAGCACGTTGCAACCGTGTAGCCCGGTGCGTAGGAATATGGCGATCAGCTCCTCATCCGACAGGGTTTTGCGTCCGCGTGCGATAAGCTTTTCACGCGGCATTTCCTCCGCGCTCACGCAGCTGTGCAGAGTCTGACCGAGACACTCGCGCGAATCTGCATGAGGTGCTGTCTCCGGGCATTCGGACATCGCTCAGCGCAAATCGATCATATCGCGCAACACGTAGAGCGACTCGCGTAACACGGGATCGAGATTTGAGGGATAATCCAGAGAATCCTCGAGCTCCTCCTCCGGGTCCTTTGCCTCGCGCATAAAGTTATCCTTATCCTCCTTGGAAGCCAAAGGCAGCTCGACACTGTCCAGATCCGAGAGCTTAAGCCGATAAATGGTAAGTTTCTCCGCGTCGTCTTTGCTCATAGCCTCGTAGCGCTTCTTGCGATCTATATCGCTCTTTTTCTTGAAGTCGCGCAACTCAGCGATCTGAGCCTGCCGCTTGTCCTTGTTCAGGGAATACGAGTTTTCCTTGATAAGGCGGCGCCGATAGTTAGCATACCACACATTGTTCTGCAAGTCGCCATCCTTGGCCACACGCGCCGCACTCAGTTCGCGCAAGCGCGGCAGGATGCTCGCCAAATGGGTGCTGGGCACATAGCTGCCCGCCTGCGCAATCGCATCATAGGGCATGGCGTGATCCATTTCCGCCTCACCAATTTGCATGCCGGAGGTCACCGTCGGCAGTTCGATATCACTGCTCACCCCCTTCAGCTGGGTGGAAGCGCCATTGATACGATAGAATTTTTGCACCGTCACTTTGATGAGACCGCTTCCCTCGCGCGCCGAAAAGAAGGGCATGTAATCTGCGAGACTGCGCGGCACCTGAACCGTTCCCTTGCCGAAAGTGGTTGCATCGCCCATGATTATGGCGCGACCGTAGTCTTTCATTGCTGCGGCGAAAATTTCAGAAGCGGAAGCGCTCGCTTTGCTGGTGAGTACTACCAACTCGCCCGGGAAACGCGGTTTGCCGCTTACCGTGAGACGCTCCACCTGCCCGCGCGCATCCTTAACTTGTACCACAGGGCCCGCGCCGATGAATAAGCCCACCATCTTGCGCACTTCCTCCAGCGAGCCGCCGCCGTTGGATCTCAAATCAATCACGAGTCCCTGTACTTTTTCGCGCAGCATACGAAGGAGAATGAGTCTCACATCGGTAGCGCAGTGCACATCCCCACCATCGATATCCACGTAGAAAGATGGCAGGGTCAGGATACCCAAGCGGTAAGTGCGTTCTTCGCCCTGCGGACCCCGCTCATGCAGGTCAACGATACGGGCGCTCGCCAAAGACTCGGACATGGGAACCTCGTCGCGCACGATGGTGATGATCCGTTCATCGCCACTCTCGGCGCTTTGCACCCGCAGGCGCACCGGTACATCCTTCTTGCCGCGGATGAGGTTCACCACCTTGTCGATGCTCATGAAGAGAATATCCGTCCAGTTGTCATCGCCGTTCGTATCCACAGCCACCACATGGTCGCCGAGCTTGAGCTGCCCGTTTTTGTCCGCCGGACCTCCCTTCACGATGCCTTCAATCTTGGTAGAACCATCGTCATCCTCGCGGAGCTGCGCACCAATGCCCACCAGGGAGGCCTTGATCGAATCCTTAAACTGCTTTTCCTCGCGAGCTCCCATGTAGTCGCTGTGCGGGTCGTACACATGCGCCACAGCGTTAAGCAACAGGCTCACCATATCCTCTTGGTCGGCCTCCTGCACCTCCATGCGCACGCGCTTGAGTCGCGCCAGAATTTTGGCCGCCGGGGAGGGTTCATTGGCATTCGGGTCCGGTTTACCCTTTTCTGCGGCCAGGCGAGCAACGTTTTCGCGGCGGCACACCTCGGTGAGCATCATATCCTCTACTTGGTCGCGCCAAACCTGATCGAGCTCGGCTTCATTCTTGGCGCGGGGCAACTTGCGGCGCGTGCGCGGCACCGTGCGATCTGAATCAAAAGCCGGCGGATTTTTCTCGTACTCGTGCAAGATCTCCTCCGCCTGAGCGATATGCTTCAGGGCGCGCTGAGCGTACATGCCGTACAAGTCTTGCGCCAGCGAGACGGTCTCGCGGTTGAGGAGGTAATCCCCAAATGAATCCCCGTACTTCTTATGCAGAGCATCCGCATCCTCCTGCGTGAAATACAGATGCTGAGGGTCTATGGACTGTAAGTAGCAATCGAGGAACTTGGCATATAAAGCCGCGGAGAAACGCTCCCGTGAGAAGTGCGAGTTTTGAAGCACTTCCGAAAACTGCTTCCCAATCATGTTATAATCCGGCGCCGCGTGACCAATGCTACTGCACGATACCAGCAACGCCAAGGCAACCATTCGCAGGTTGCGTATTTTCTTCATAAAGTGGTTCATATACTGACAGCTATTCGTGTCTATGCGCCGCCTGGTTCCGGCTGATGCCGACTCTCCCCTGCATGCGCCCTCCCACATTATACACCACGTAAGCCCTCAGTCTATCGAATTTTCTCAATACTGACAAAACAATTTTGTCATTCGCGCGTTTTCTGGAATTAAAAAATCAGAACCGAGCCCGTGCGTGTTCCAAGCACACGTGTCCCGATCAAATTTTCTCCGAGTTTATGCAACTCATTTACGATGTGCGATGACTCACTGGCACCACCCTGCCAGTGAGCCCTTCGGGCAAAAGCTGCGCTTTTGTCCAAACTGCCTTACGCCGTCGGCAGTTTTGTACGATTTATTAATAATGTGCGCATTGCGCAGAATTTTTTAAATCATTAACGTATGCAGGGGCTTCTTTAGAACCATCAGCATGATGAGTGCATGTTGTCATGATTTTAGATGCGTATCAACGATGGTATCAGTCCATAAGAGCCTTTTCTCCGCTGCTTCACTTCTCTCAAATGCGGTTGCCCCGGCAGAAAGACCACTGTGTCATCGCATTTGCGGTAATTTTGCTACAAATGGATATTAAATTGCGATGTGTCTTGTAAAAAATTCGCGTTGTTCTTGCTCCGCTCTCTTGCGAGCTCGGCTCGCCGAACCTTCCGAATCGTCAATGTCTTTATCTTTTCAACCTATGCGCTCGACCCGGTACAGGTCGGGTAATCTTCACCTCGCCCGGCATATAACGTGCCAGTTCTTTGTGCATCTGCCGTTGCGCAGCCTCATCTCCGTGCACCAGCACGATTTCCCGCGGGTTGAGGGAACGAGCGTAGTCCAGCAAGGCAGTGCGGGGCGCATGACCGGAGAAATCGAAACTTTCGATGCGGCAAGCCACCTTGTACGCCTGTCCCACATTTGGGTCTTCACCCAGTCGCACATTGTCCCCGGGTTTGGCGGCTTTGATTCGCGCCGCCGGGCTGTCCGGGTCACTATACCCCACAAACAGGATGGCGTCAGCAGGGTGGGGCAGCACTTGCGCCGCCAGTTTATTGGAGAGAGTGTGCGGACTCATCATGCCGCTGGATACCAAATAGATATTGCCCGGGCTCACGCGCAGCGGACCATCCACTTCTCGCGGCAGGGGCATCGTATCCACTGCCGCGCGCACAAGCAAGCCGGGGTGCAGGCGCGGGGTTTCATACGTCATGCGGTCATACACGCCGGTGACCTTCGCACCTAAGCCCCCACTGTAGATCGGCGCATCCGGTATACGTCCGCTGTCCCTCATTTTACCGATCTCATAGAGCAACTCCTGTGTTTTACCGAGGGCAAAAACGGGGATGAGCACGGCGCCGCCGCGCAGCAATGTTTCTCGTATAGCCTTAGCAAGACGGCTTATCTCGCGTTCTCGCGTGTAGTTCAGCGATCGCTCTGTGTCGCCATGTGTGCATTCCATGATGAGTACATCGACGCCATTTTCAGGAAAAGCGGCGCCGGGTATCAAGCTCTGATTTTCGAACTGTACGTCCCCCGTGTAAAAAAGACGCATTCCCGCCCGCGTTTCAAGCATCACCCCGCAGGATCCGAGAATATGTCCGGCATCGTAGAGAGTGACCAGCATATCGCCGTTCCGCCCCACTCGGAAACTCTCTTCGTAAGGACGTGTCACCCAGTTGTTGGCGGCGTGATCCAGCTCGCCGTGGCTGAAGAACGGGTACTCCGCTACGCCGTCATAAAGCCTCTTTGCCGTCATCACATTGACGGAATTGTGCAGCATCACGCGCCCGATCTCTGCCGTCGCTCGCGTCATAATGACCTCCGCCTGCGGAAATTTGTCCTGCAGCACCGGTAACGCGCCGATGTGATCCAAATGCGCATGGGATACGATGATCGCCTGGGGGTCAGTTCCTTCCAGCAGCTCGAAGCGCGGTTTTGATTCTTCCCCCACCTTCTTGGGGTGAACTCCGGCGTCCAGTACCACGCTGGTCCTGCCGTCCTGAATGAGGTAACAATTCGCGCCTATCTCCATGGCGCCCGTCAAGTTGGTGAAACTCGTCATACCGATTGAACAAGGAGTTGAGCTATGATCTTTGCCGCGTCCGGGCGCGCACGGGAGAGCATAGCCTGCTGCATCGACTCACGTACGGCGGAATTGAGCACGTGCTGCCGGATAAACTCAACGATTCCAGGCAGCGTGAGGTTCGCCTGCTCGCATAAGCAGCTGGCGCCGGCCTCCGAAAAAATTTTCGCGTTATAAAACTGGTGATTGCCCGCAGCAAAGGGATAAGGCACCAGCAAACATGCTTTGCCAACCACGGAGAGCTCCGTCAGCGTGGATGCGCCACTGCGCGCTACCACAGCATCCGCAGCCGCATACGCCGCCGGCATGTCTGAACAAAAGCCCAGTACGCGTACATTTGCACAGCCCTCAGCCAGACTTGTCACGCGCGGCTGGTCCGCTTTGCCGGCGATGATGAGAAATTGCACGTTCGGCAGTTCTTTGGCGGCTTCCACCATGAGTGAGTTCAGTTTCTGTGCTCCCTGAGACCCGCCCGTTACCAGAAGCAGAGGTTTATCAGCAGGTATGCCTAACGCCGCACGTGCGGTTGCGGGCTGCGGCGCGTGCAACATCTCACTGCGCACCGGTGTGCCTACCTCTCGACAGATTCTCCCCGGAAAGTGTTTGGCCGCTTCTCCCAATCCCAGCAGCACTTCCGTGCAAAAACGCGCCGTGAGGCGGTTTGCCCGTCCGGGAATGGCATTTGACTCATGCACATAGGTGCGCAGTCCCAGCATGCGACCGGCCATCACCGGCGCCAGTGAGGTGAAGCCTCCCATTCCCAACACGGCATGCGCCTTTTCCTGCCGCAGCAGCCTGTAACTGCTGAAGAGAGTGCCGATAAAGCGCGCGAGAAAAGGAATCATGCGTGGCGAAAATGTGCGTGGTTTGGCAATGGCCGGTACCGTGCGAAATTCCAGATGTTCGTACTTCCGCGAGCCCTCAGCATCCACCTCCTTGCGTGAGATGAGCAACAGGGGACGGTGACCGAGCGCCTGCAGCTGCTCCGCCACGGCAATGCCGGGGAACATATGACCGCCTGTGCCGCCACAGGCAATGACGATGCGTTGAGATGCGGGGACTTCGTTCATGAGTCTTTGATGAGATGCCTGGGCCAAATATCCTGCCGCATATTGGGGGTGTACCTCTGAATGCTCGTAAGTATGCCCACGGAAAGGATGGTGAAGATGAGATTGGTGCCACCGTAGCTGATGAAGGGAAGAGGTAACCCGGAATTGGGCAGCAGGGATGTGACAACAGCCATGTTCAGAGCCGCCGGCCAGAATATTGTGCATACAATGCCGATGGCTAACAGACGCCCGAAGGTATCCTGCGTTTGCAGCGCAAGCATCGTGCCGAAGATCATGAGCAGTGTGAAGAGCATCAGCACGCCCAGCGTACCGATGAGTCCCCATTCTTCCCCAATTTCTGCGAAAATGAAATCGGTGTGTGCAAAGGGCAAATTGCCGAACTTTTCTATCCCGTCACCCAGGCCGACGCCTGTCACTCCGCCGCGCGCCAAGGCCAAGATAGCGATCCATTGTTGCCTTCCCACGCCCTGGCTGAAAGCCTGTGGGTCGAACCACGCGTAAATGCGCTCCAAGCGGTTGTCATTGCCGGTCGCCATGTCGAACATCAGCACCATGCCCACCAGCATGGCAGTGAAAAGCAGCCAATTCCGCACACCGGCCACATACATCACACACCCGCCGGATACCGCAAGAGCCGCGGCCGTACCCATGTCCTTCTCAAACAAAATGAGCGCAAGAGGTATGCCGAACAACACGGCCCCCGGCCATACAAAGCCCCGCCAAAATGTGCCCGGCATTTCGCGGTGCGTGGTGTACCAATCTGCCAGCGTCAGCATGAGGCATATCTTAGCTACCTCGCTGGGCTGAAACGAGAGGAAGCCCAGATTAATCCAACGCCTCTCCCCGTTAATTTCCATCCCGATGTATGGTACGTAGCAGAGAATGAGCATCCCCACGCACCCCCACCACATGACGCGCACCCATGGTCGCAGCGACTGGTAGCGCACGGTACTCATCGCCAGCGCCGCCAGCAACCCTAAAAAGCCAAAGCCGCACTGCTTGTAGAGAAATTGCGCCGGGGTCCCTCCATTGGGCACATAGGCGCACAGCCCCGTGCTTGCTACCATCATAATCCCCAACACCAGAAGGATGATGAAGCAAACCCAAATGCCTATGATGCTCAGACGCGGGGACATGGACGGACTCTGACCAAGGTGGTGCTCAACGGCTCAAACGCAGTTGCATGCCGGGACTGAGACGATTGGCGTCCTTGATGCCGTTGATTTCCATGAGCTCCTTGATGGGTACTTTTACTTTGCGCGAGATACGCGAGAGCGTCTCGCCACGTTGCACCACATGCACTTTCCCGGTCGCAGCAGGTGTGCTCGGGGCAGGGGATACAGAACGAGCGGGCGCGGACGCGGTGGCACGCGCTCCGGCAGGCCCTGTGGGCACCACCAAATTCACGCCCACTCGCGGTTGCGCATCGGTCACACCCGGATTTGCCGCCTGCAAGGTTGCCGGGCTCACTGCGTATTGCGCTGCAATATTCTGCCACGTATCACCCGTGGCCACCATGTGATACACGGGCGTCGCCGTGGTCGCGGGAGCAATCGCTACATCGTCGACCACCTCCTCAGCCGCTTCTTCATCCGTTGGTCCCGCAGGCTGAGTGATGTGGTTTGCTGCGGAGGCGGGAGCTTTGGCATCCTGCAGAGCGGGGGTCGCGGGGGCAAGAACGGGTGGCGGCGTCAGGATCGGCTCCACGGCTGAAGCCGGGGCTGTGGCCGTGGTCGGCGCTTTCTTCGGGGCAACCGAAACGGGAGCCGTATTCATGGCGCTCCCTCTCACCATGTGCCCGCGCAGCAGCACGCCGCCGATAATGATGAGGTGCAGCATCAGCAAGCCCACAATGATGCGCACAATCGTGACGCTGCTCGTGCGGTCTTCCACCAACCCGGTATCACTGCGGTGCCGGTACTTTTGCATGAGGGAGCGGAAAAAATGGCGTTTAGGTTTTGTTCTACCGAGTGTGGGTGTGGCATAAGGGTCGTTCTTTTTCATGGGGTGCTGGAGGAATGGTTAAAGTCGTTATGAAAGATGGAGGTTTTCTTGCACAGCCCGGCGAAAATCATCACCACGCTGCGCGTAATTTTTGTATTGATCGAAAGATGATGTGCCGGGAGAAAAGAGCACGACATCCCCGACAGTCGCGCGCTCTGCCGCTGCACGCACGGCCTCGCTCACGGTCTGCACACGCACGGTTGTATGCGTTCCGGAGAAAGTGCGTTCCAGCTGCTCAGCTATTTGCCCGAATACGACACAGAGCTTCACTTTGCCCGACATGGCGGGCAGCAGGGGCGCGTAATCCAGCCCCTTATCCTTGCCTCCTATGAGCAGAATGATGGGGCGCGTTTGTGAATGGATGGCCGCTTCGGTGGAGTGCAGGTTGGTGCTCTTGGAGTCGTTCAGCCAAAGCACGCCATTTTCCTCTGCCACAAACTCACAGCGATGATGGGGCGGTTCAAAGCTGGCAAGGGAGAACACAATCTCATCATCACTGAGCCCTACGGCTCGGCACGCGAGGATGGCTGCCATGGTATTTTCCGCATTGTGTGCCTGCACGAGAGCCGTCCCTTTCAAGTCAGTCACTACGGTATCAATTTGCTTGATGCATGTGCCCTCGTAGCGCAGCAGACCACTGCCGGCGCAGGAGGAAAATTCGACGATTCGGGGCTTGATGGGCGGCAATTTTTCGCCCACGCGCACAATCGCAATCTGCCCTTCATCCATCTTTTCGAAAATGCGTAATTTTGCGTTGTAGTAATCGCTTACTTTCGTGTAGCGATCCATGTGGTCGGGGGCAAAATTCAGCCACACCGCGACCTCCGGTCGAAAACTTTGCACCGTCTCCAGCTGAAAGGACGAGACTTCCAGTACGGCAAATTCCGGCTGGGGCTTCTGCAGCGCCACCTCGCTGAACGGGTAGCCGTAATTCCCACAAGCCTTTGCACTGCGACCTGCTTGCAGCAGGATGTGCTCAATGAGTGCGGTTGTCGTTGTTTTACCGTTCGTGCCGGTGATGGCTATGACCCGCCCGCTGAAATAGCGGAACGCCAGCTCCACCTCGCCGATGATCGGAGCCCCCGCGCAGGTAAATGCAAGCGCCCACGGCTTGTCGGCCTCGATGCCGGGCGAAATGATGACGAGATCCGCCGCAAAATCATGCGCCTCTTTTTCTCCGGCTCCCGCAAAAAACTCCACCGCTTGGTCGGAGCAGACGGATTCAGGGTTAGAGTCAAAGATACACACCCGCGCCGCGCCGTGCGCCGCCGCTAAGCGGGCCGCGGCAACCCCGCTACGACCGCATCCCAGCACTGCCACTTTTCTCCCGTGTAAATTCATACCTCCTGAATGAGAAACTCTGCGATTACGAACAATACCCATGCCACAATCCACGAACGCACACACACCTGCGTCTCGCTGATTCCGCATTTCTCAAAGTGATGGTGCAGCGGCGCCATGCGGAAAAAGCGGCGCCCCTCACCGTACAGGCGTCTGGTGATTTTGAACCACGCCACTTGCACCACGACGGATGATGCCTCTGCCACAAAGACGCCACCCAAAATCACAAACACAAATTCCAGACCCGAGCACACCGCCAGTGTACCCAATGCGCCGCCCAGAGCCAGGGAGCCGGTGTCGCCCATGAATACCTTTGCCGGGTGGCAGTTGTACCACAAAAAGCCCGCACAGGCAGCGATCATGGCCAAGGAAAAACCGGCAAGTCCGGCAAAAGATTCGTTGCGGAAGTAGAGGAAAAACAAGAGAGCCGCCGGCATCGTGCAGCCGCTTGCCAATCCATCCAACCCATCCGTCAGGTTCACGGCATTCGATGTGGCAATGATAGTGAGAACAGCCAACGGTATGAAAACCCAACCTATGTTCACCCACCCGAAGAAAGGCAGGGCAATCCTGCATACGTTTGCATCCGAGCTGTAGAGATAGACGGCGCAAATGGCCGCAGCAAGAGTTTGCAGCGTAATCTTAAACCAGCCGTTTACTCCGTCGCTGTTATGTTTTTTCACCTTTGCGTAGTCGTCCAAAAAGCCAAGGAACGCTGTCACGGACGTGACCAAAAGAACGCACTGCACCCGCGCATCTGTCAGCGGGAGAAAGAGCAGGGAATAGACGAGTATGGCTCCAATGAGCAGCACCCCTCCCATCGTTGGCGTACCGGCCTTTGCCTCGTGTTCCGGAGCATGCACATTCCCGTGAGCCGCACGCACCGGTTGCCCTGCCTTGAGAGCTCGGAGCTTTTTCACAACGTACGGACCAAGTGCCAATACCATCACCAACGGCACGACAAGCGCCGCCAGGTTTGGATCAACTCCGATAGGGTAGGAACAGTATGGCATGGTTTCAGTCTTGCTTGAGAAAATCGTTCATGACCCGTTCAATGCCTGCCGCGCGGGAGCCCTTGAAGAGAATCGCATCTCCCTCGCTCACCATCGCGCGCAGGGCTTCTGCCGCCGCCCGTGGGCTCTCGACGCGCTGTACCGGCACACCCCCTGAGCGTACAGCCTCCACCAGGGCGTGCAGCTCAGCACTGCCCTCACCCAGTACCACCACCCCAGCGTAGTTTAATGCCGCCGCACATTGCCCCACCTCCGCATGTGCGGTCACACCGGAGCTGCCCAGTTCCCCCATTTTGCCGAGCACAGCATAGCGCTTGCCGCGCACTGCCATACTCGCCACGGTGCGGAGTGCGGCCATCATGCTTTCAGGATTGGCGTTGTAGGTATCGTCCACCAGCAGTATCCCCATCTCTTCACGGCAGGTAAGTCGCCCTTGTGTGAGGGTGATATGGCTCAGCCCGGCAGCAATTTCCTGCAAACTGCAGCCCAACTGCCATCCTGCCGCTGCCGCCAGCAAACTGTTGCTCACCATGTGCTCCCCCGGCACCGGCAAATGTACCGGGATTTCACCTGCTCCCTCGATCACAAGCGTGTAATCGCTTCCCTGAGCATGGCTCTCCACCTCGCGCGCACGGACGGCGCTTGATGCACCTCCCACCGGCAACGGGTGCGCCCGCGTCTGCTCGGCGATATAATCCGCGTAGTCATCGTTGGCAGAGTAAATCATGCAACCATCCGCCGGCAAGGCACGCGCCACGGTGCATTTTTCCCGGGCAATGGCGTCTCGCGATCCAAGCATACCGATGTGAGCGGATCCGATGTGGGTGATAATGCCGATACGTGGCTGAGTCATGGCGCAAAGCGGGGCGAGTTCCCCGGCGTGATTCATCCCCATTTCCCACACGGCTGCTTCGGTGTCGGCCGGGGCGGACAGGATGCTCAGAGGCACGCCGATGTGGTTGTTCAGGTTGCCCTTCGTGGCGACCACCCGTGAGAAATGTTGCGTCAGGACAGAACAGACCATATCTTTTGTGCTGGTCTTGCCGCTTGAGCCCGTGATGCCCACGACTTGCACCGCCATTCGCGCACGCCACCATGCCGCCAAATCATGCAGAGCCTTCAATGTGTCCGGTACCAGCACCACGCTGCACGCTGCGTCGTACTTACCGACCTCTTTGCTCACTACGACGGCCGCAGCTTTCCGCGAGACTTCGGGTGCGAAATTATTGCCGTCAAATTTGTCTCCGTTGAGCGCAAAAAATACACATCCTTCGCACACGCACCGGCTGTCGGTACACACCCCGGCCGTGATGGAGCGCGGACCCTGCGCTCTCAGCGTGCCGCCCGTGCTTTCAACAAGATCCTGGAGTTCCAATTCAGTCATGCTTCTTCTCTGCAGTCTTGGTGGCGATAATATCGGCTTCCTTGCGCTCTACAAAGCGGCGCACCGCCTCGGCGTCCGAAAAACGGATCGTTTTATCGCCGATGATTTGGTAATCCTCGTGCCCCTTGCCGGCAATGAGCACCACATCCCCCGGACGTGCCTGGGTGAGCGCTGTCTCAATGGCTTCGCCGCGGTTGGTGATGCGTTGGCGTTTTTCCGCCGGAATGCCGGGCATGATCTCGTCAATGATGCTCTCCGGGTTCTCATGGCGGGGGTTGTCGCTGGTAACGATACACACGTCCGCGTACTTCGCCGCCGCTTCTCCCATGAGCGGACGCTTCGTCCTGTCTCGATCGCCACCGCAGCCAAACACCACAATGAGACGCCCCTGGCGCGTGAGGGCACGCATGGTGCGGCATACGTTCTCCAGTGCATCCGGCGTGTGCGCGTAATCGACGAAGCATTGTATATGATGTGCTCCGCTCACCAGCTCCAGGCGGCCGGGTACTTGCGGAGCCGTGGCAAGACAACTGATGGCATCCCGAAAGTTCACGCCCGCTGCCGCTGCGCCTACGAGAGCAGCTAGACTGTTGGAAACATTGAAGTCTCCAATGAGCGGGACACGCACGAGGAAACTGCGCCCTTTCCAGGAGAGTTCGTACTGGCTGCCCTTCAGGGTGATGAGGCGAGGAGTCATGCGATACTCCGCATCGGCGGCTCTGCCAAAGGTCCTCACTTTCATGAGCGGCTGCATTTCTTTCGCCAGACGCCGTCCGTACGGGTCGTCGATGTTGATCACGGCTACGGCCTTGCGATCTGTCCCCAGCGCCATGCTGGTGAAAAGCTTTTTCTTCGCCTGGTAGTAGCTTTCCATGTCACCGTGATAATCCAAATGATCTTGCGTGAGGTTGGTAAAAATACCGACGCGAAAATCCGTGCCGACGGTTCGTTGCTGGTCGAGCGCATGGGACGAGACCTCCATAGCTACGGCGCGGCAACCGTTGCGCACCATATCAGACATCATACGCTGCAGATCCGCACTGCCCGGCGTGGTATTGTGTGAAGTGATGCGTCGCGCGCCGTCATCATACAGCACTGTACCGATGAGACCGGCCTTCTGCCACGTGCTGCGCAGAATGTGGTGCAGCAGGTAGGCAATGGTGGTTTTACCGTTGGTCCCGGTTACCCCCACCGTGATGAGCTGCTGGCTGGGAAAACCGTGCCACGCGCTCATGAGCGTTCCGCAGGCTTGCCGCGTATCTTTCACTTGCACCCAGCACACGCCTTTCTCCTCGACTCCGGCGGGACATGGCTCCTCGGCCACGATGACAACGGCACCGCTGCTGATGGCCTTCGGAATGGCATCGTGCCCGTCAAATTTGCTTCCACGCACGGCAATGAAAGCACTGCCGGGGGTCACCTTGCGGCTGTCATCCGTCAACTGTCCGATGGTGCGTCTCAGCACTCCGGTGATGACCGCATCGGGCAGCACGGAAAAAAGTTGTCTGTGGTTAATCATGGCGTGGTAGATGAGGCATGCTGTGCTGTGCGGTCCTTACTGTTGCGGTATTGCTCGTAAGCCGCAGGGTCACTGGGTTGGATATTCAGGACACTGATGAAGCGTTCTGCCGCCTGCCGGAAAATGGGCGCTGCTACTGTTCCTCCGCCCGGATTGCAATCCGTTGGATGCGGTTCATCGATCACGGTCATCACGACAAGCTGTGGGTTGTCGACGGGCAGTAGCCCGGCGAAGGATACGGTATAAAGCCCTTCGTAATATCCGCCCTTTTCCTTGACTTTTTTCGCCGTGCCGGTCTTACCGCCGATCAGGAAGCCGGGAATGGCAGCCGCTGTGGCTGTTCCGCGTCCGCCTTGCCCGGTACTCTCCGTCACACTGCGCAAGGCGCGGCGCAGATCACGCGCGGTCTCACTCGTCATCACGCGTCGCACTTCCTGAGGCTTGCATTCGTCGTACACAGAACCATCCGCCGCAATGATCTTATCGATGAGCCTTGGCTTCATGCGCACGCCGTCATTGGCAATGGTGGCATACACCATCGCCATGTGCAGCGGGGAAACGGAAACGGAATAACCGTAGGCGATTCGGGAGAAGTTGACAATGTTGTTGCCATCTGCCAGCAAGCATGCGCCTCCACTCGGCAGATCCACACCCACAGGCTTATCCAGGCCGTAGCGTTGCAGGTACTCCTTGTAGTTGGGCCATTTGCACGCCAGTGCAATGCGTGCCGCTCCCGGGTTGCTCGACTTCTTGAGTACGCAGTACAGCGGTTGTGTGCCGTAATTGAACCGGCCGTCGTTGATCGGCTTGCTGCCGAAGCCCACGCTGAAGGGTGAGCAGTTCACCGGTGTGTCGATACGCATGATATGCTTGTCCACCGCGGTAGTAGCCGCTATCACTTTGAAGGTCGAGCCGGGCTCGTAGCGCGTTTGACAGGCAAAGTTGAAGTCGCCGGTCACCGGATTGCCCTTGGCATCCTTTACCGTGCCTCGCTTGAACGTACCTTCCGGGGTGATAAGATCCTTCGTGTTCAGATTGAATGAAGGGCGGCTTACCATGGCGAGGATGTCACCGGTGTGCGGCTCCACCACGATCATGCAGCCGCGTTTGGCGCGGTAATGTTTCATGCCGCGGTCCAGCTCCTGCTCGCAAATGGCTTGCAACCGCATGTCGATCGTAAGCCGCAGATTCAACCCGTCCTTCGGCGCCAGATAACGGTCATCCTCATTCGGCAACACCTGACCGCGTGCATTGTGGCGGTACTCGCGCATACCGTCAACACCCGCTAGGTAGCTCTGGAAATATTCTTCCACGCCGCTCATGCCGTGGTTCTCGTGATCCACGTACCCCAGCACATGGCAGAGCATCTCCGGCATCACGTACGAACGCTTTGGGTTGGATTGAACCATAATCCCACGCACATGGGCATTCTTCAGTGTTTCCTTAATTTTCTCTGCCGTATCCAAATTGAATCCTTTGGCCAGAATGATCTGATTCCGGAACGAGCGCGTCGGCTCCCCTTTCTTCTCCGCCTCGCGGTTGTATTGCTCGGTATCGGTTTGAGCAATGCGCTCGATAATGTCCTCCCTCGTCATGTAGCGCTTGTTGCGCGGGGAATGCTCCTCATCCCCGTCCTCCACGTGGCAAAGGTAAGGGAAGAGTAGCTCGGCTACCAAGCGATCGTGCAGCTGGTAATAGTACGCGCATACTTCCGGATCGTATTCGAGCATGCGGTTGGTTTTTGCATCTGCCGTGCCCAGCTGGCGGCGCAGCTCGGCCTTCTCTTCCGGCGTCATCCGCCGCCGCGCATTTTCCAAGAGTTCAGCGCGTTTTTTTGAGAGCATTTTGCGACGCTCGGCGGCATCTTTGGTCTGAGCCCATTCCATGGTGTGGCTCACTTGGTTGTACGCCAGACCATCCACCACGGCCGTAAGCTCACGCAAGTGATAACGATTTGCCACCAATTCTGCGTTCTGGATATTGTTGGTGAGTATCTCCTCATTGCGATCCATGATCACCCCGCGTTGAGCCGGGATGCGCTCTTTCTCGATCAATTCGTCTGCGGCAAGGCGTCCCCGGTTCCCGGAGTCGACCACCTGCAGTTCCACCAGGCGGTAGGTAATCACGCACGAGACTCCCAGCACCAGCACGCAGAGCCATGCGCATCGGTTCGCAAAGGGTATTTTCGTTTTCATGGTTATCATTGAATGTTTGTTGTTTTAACGCGAGGCAGTGGATCGGATGGGGACTTCCTGGCGGGTGCTGCGCGCTATTTCAATCTGACTGTGACGGATATCGCGCAGTGCGGAACCGTCATGGGTCAGTCGTTCGCGCATGGCCCAACGGTTGGTAAGAGCATCCGTTTTGGCACGGTATTGGTTGGCGTTCATTCGGGAAATGGCAATTTCGCGGTTCAGCTTATTGATTTCTGTGCGCTCTGCCACCTGTTCATTCTTGAGAACGGCATAGGACACGCCCATGGCGGTAGCGATCACGGCAAATGCCACCATCCACACCAGGAAGCCGAAGCCGATGCGTTCCGAGTATCGCGACTTGGTTTTTCGTCGTATCATTGTCTTACAGTTTTTCTATGACCCGTAGTTTTGCACTGCGCGAGCGAGGATTAGCGGTCAATTCAGCCTCTCCCGGCACCACCGGTTTGCGCGTGACGCTGCGAGCAGTGTATTCCGGATTCGGTCGCGGCTGCGCCCACTCGGGACGGTCGATTTCCGGCTTTGTCACGCGTTCAAAAAAATGTTTCACCTTGCGGTCCTCCAAGCTGTGGAATGTGATGATGGCCATGCGACCGCCGCTGCGCAGCAGGGAAAGCCCGCCGCTCAACAGATCATCCAGTGCTCCCAGTTCGTCATTGACGGCAATGCGCAGTGCCTGGAAACTGCGCGTAGCCGGGTGCTGTCTGCCCTTGCGCGGCAACACCGAGTTGATGATGCGAGCCAGCTGAGTGGTGGTCGTGATGCGACCGTGCTCGCGCTGCTGCACGATGCGGCGTGCAATGGCGCGAGCGGCCCGTTCTTCCCCGTACTGCCACAAGATATCCGCCAATTCCGTCTCATCAGCTTCATTCACGATGTCTGCGGCGCTGCGTGGCAGGGAAGGATTCATGCGCATGTCCAGCGGTCCTTCGGCCATGAACGAAAAGCCTCGCTCCGCCGTATCCACTTGGGGGGAGGAGATGCCTAAGTCTGCCAACACGCCGTCAACTGCATCTACCCCGTGGCTGTGCAGCAGTGTTTTGACATCTCGAAAATTACCTGCCAGTACATGCAATTTTTCGCCGTAGCTTGCGAGTCGCTGACGAGCCGCGGCTCGTGCCATCGGGTCCTGGTCGATACCCCACACGCTGGCCCCGGCTTGCAGTAGCCGTTCGCTGTGACCACCGCCGCCCAGCGTGGCGTCCACCATCACTTTACCCTCCGCCGCTCCCATCATTTCGACTGCTTCCTGCAGCAGCACTGAGGTGTGGCAGTACGTCGGAACATTCGCCATCTCCCCCACCGCGTCTTCTGCGCCGGCAGCGTGCGCCGCCCTCTGCATGTCCCTCGCATCTTGCTCCGAAACCTGCTCGATGATGCTTTCCGGGCTCCATGCGGCATCCGGCAATGCTTCCTTCCACTGCCGTACATGCTCGTCTACGCCGATCTCATCCGTGAGCTCCACCCATACCTCGGCCGCCGCGTCCCCCAACCTGTAACCGAGCACTCCGCCGTCCGCCTGCAGCGCCGCTCGCAGTGCCCCTATGCGCACACTCTGCGCGCGCGTACGAAAAGCAAACGCCTGCTGACGGATATCACGGTTGAAGTTGTGCAGCTCCTGCTGCGCCAGCGCCAGCGCCCCGCGTGCGCCACGCGTGCCTGCGTCCCGCATACGCGCCACGAGCTCCGCTCGCTTATGCTTGCACGAGGAGAAAAACTGCTCACTCACAGCATCGAGCAGCCATATCAACGCACGGTAGCAAGCCCCCCCTTCAGGAGGGTGGGGTGCAATCCAGCTTTCTGCCTCCTGCTCGCTCATGAAAGAATGTGGAATAGTTGGTCGAGCTTCAGCTTACTGAGCGCATCGGCTGTGTGTGTCTTCTCGTAATCAGCAGGATTCCATATCTCAAAAAATTCCCCTCGCCCCACGATAGTGGCCGTCTCCTCCAACTTCATGCGCTCCCGTTGAGGTTTAGGTATCAGCAACTTCCCTTGCGTGCTCACCTCAGCCTCGAAACTGCACCCCGTTATCTTACCCACGTACTGGTCGACCTCGCCGGGCGGTATCATCTGCTCCCGCGCATGTTCCCGTATGGCCTCTATCTTTTCCGCAAAGCTCTCCTGCGTATAGCATTTCAATACCCTGTAGCTCTCACTGTGCGCCTCAATCAGCACCAACACCTCCCCCTGTGCCGCTCGCCAGCCCGCCGGTATGGCTACCCGACTCTTCGGATCCAGCTTATGCGTCACATTCCCCGTAAAGAGCACTGTTCGATCCTTCGACATGTTGCTTCGTACACCTGCCGTCACACATAGTACACTCCAATACACCTCGATTGTCAACATTTTTTCTCCACTTTTTTCACTTTTTATCACACGTGTCCCAATAAAATCTTCTCCGGGCTCATTCTAGGGCAAACGCATTAGAAAATGCGTTTGCCTATGTACGATTTACGATTTACGTTGACTCAGCGCCGCCCCATCGGCGCTTGCTTCGGAGTCGCCTCACGACTCCTTACCCCTGCGGGGCAAAAGCTATCGCTTTTGGCTAATCGACCTTACGGCCGTTGGTCGCTTTCGCCCTTCGGGCAAAAGCTCTGCTTTTGTCCAATCCCCCTCCGAGCCCTCGGGGGCTTTGACTCGTAGGCACCCCATTGCCTACTCGCCCCTGCGGGGCAGCGCCTTCGCGCTGTCCATCCGCCCTTACGCCGTCGGCAGTTTTGTACGATTTATTGATAACGTGCGCATTGCGCAGATATGTTCTGGACGGCAGATGTACTCAAAAACGAGAAAGGAACAACTTCATTTGCATCGCAGAGTGCGCTGTCATTGCGGTTTTCGTATTCGGAAAAAGACACGTGCTCAAACGTTTGGAGAGTTTTCTCTGCCTTTCCATTTCATCCAAATGCGTTTGCCCCGGCTCATTCAACCCATTTCTTCGCGTGTGGAATGCGAGACACACCACTTGCCTCCGCGCACGTCTTTCAAATTCCGCGTCGCTTTTGCTCCATCTCTCCGCCCCGCGCAACGCGCGCGGATTTTCCAAATCGTAAATGTCTTGCTTCTATTTCGTTCAGATTTTACTTTACAAAGTTGGGTAATCTGCTACACTGGCGACCCAAATGAAGGCGGACATTTTACAGCGAGCTGCGAATGAGGCCAGGGGATTGGCAGTAGATGCCATATTTGATAAAGCTTCCGGGCACATAGGACTGCCGCTTGGGTGTGCGGAGATCGGAGCGGTTTTGTACGGAGAGTTGCTGCAAGTGAATCCGGATGAGCCGCGCTGGCTGAACCGCGACCGCTTTGTCCTCTCCGGTGGGCATGGCTCGATGTTTTTGTACGCATGGCTGCACCTGAGCGGGTATGATGTCACGATGGAGGATGTGCGCGCTTTCCGCACGAGGGGATCGCGCACCCCGGGGCATCCGGAGTTCGGTTGTTGCCCGGGGGTCGAGTGTACCACGGGACCTTTGGGGCAGGGCATTGCGAATGCCGTGGGTTTTGCTATTTCTGCCAAGCATGCCGCCGCCCGTTACAACACGCCCGAGTTTGAGATCTTCAACCAAACTGTTTATTGTCTGGCGGGAGATGGTTGTATCCAGGAGGGAATTTCCCGCGAGGCAGTGGCTATCGCCGGAACGCTTCGCTTGGACAACCTTGTGCTCATCTACGATGCCAATGGTATCACCCTGGATGCTCCGGTAGAAAGGACGCAGGTGGACGACATAGCTGCATGCTTTTCGGCGCAGGGGTGGGATGCCGTCGCTATCGACGGGCATGATTTGCAGTCAGTGGAAAATGCTTTGCGCACGGCTCGCTTGGAGCGTAATGGTCGCCCCAAGCTGATCATTGCCCACACCACCATTGCAAGGGGGGTTCCGGGATTTGAGGGTACCACCAAGGGGCATGGCGAGGGTGGTGCGAAAGCATGGGAGTCCGCACATGCTCACTGGGGGTTGCCGACGGATCAGCGTTATTATGTGTCCGCCGAGGTGCGCGAATACATGGCGCAGCTGAAAGCGCAGCGTGTGGCGGCGTGCGCAGAGTGGCACAGTCTCTTCGCGGCGTGGCAGCAGGCTTATCCGGAGAAAGCGGCGGAGCTGGAATCCGGCATGAAGTTGGCGACCTGCGGGTTGAGTGCGGAGGCATCCGGCGCCATGATACCGCCCTTCGAGGGCGAGCCCAAACTGGCCACCCGAGCATCTGCCGCTCAGGTTGAGAATGCCATTTCAACGCATTGTCCGGCTCTCCTCTCCGCAAGTGCCGACCTTTTCTCGTCCAATAAAAACTATCTGAAGGATGCGGGGGATTTTTCGGCGCAGAATTATGCGGGACGCAATTTCTGGTTCGGTATTCGCGAGCACGCTATGGCTGCCATCTGCAACGGCATTGCCTACGATGGCCTTTTCCGCGTGTCTGCCGGTACTTTCTGCGTGTTTGTGGACTATATGCGCGCCGCCATACGCGTGGCAGCGCTGGCTCACTTGCCCGTCACCTACGTGCTCACGCATGATTCCGTGGCTGTGGGTGAGGACGGGCCGACGCATCAGCCGGTAGAGACCGTGACGGGGCTGCGCATCATCCCAAACCTGGATGTGGTGCGTCCGGCAGACGAGGAGGAGGCCGCCGGCGCTTGGATGTGTGCCATGGAGCGCACGGACGGTCCAACCGCCCTCATCCTCACTCGTCAGAATGTGTCCTCCCTTGCGACGATTCAACCGGAGTTGAGCGCACAAGTGCGGCGTGAAGGAACGTTGCGCGGCGCTTATGTTGCCCGGCGTGAGACAACCGATGAACCTCGGCTCATCATCCTTGCTGCGGGGTCAGAGGTTATACTCGCGCTGCAAGCGGCTGCCGAGCTTGGTGAGGGAGTACGCGTGGTTTCCATGCCTTCCATGAGAAGATTTAATCAGCAGAGCGAGGCCTACCGTGAGAGCGTCCTCCCGTCTTCCTGCACCCGCCGCCTGGCTGTGGAAGCTGGCAAATCCGACCTCTGGTACCGCTATGTTGGTTCTCAAGGTTCCATCATCGGCATCGATCACTTTGGATTCTCTGCTCCCGGTGAGCAAGTGTTCAGTGAACTTGGCATGAACGTGCCCAATATCGTGGCGCACGCCAGGCAGCTCTGCAAATAAGCTTCCCTCAAGGCAAGCGCATTAGAAAATGAGTTTGCCTATATACGATGTCCGATGTGCGATGTACGATTTATTAATAATGTGCGCGTTGTGCAGAGAAGCGGAGCCAAAGCGAACGGAGATACATAAAGTTGTGCGCGGGGAGATGTTAGAAAGCGGTAAGCGTGTGAACAGTACCTTCGCGTTGTCCATCCTCCCCGCGCAACGCGCGCGAATTTCCTAAATCGTAAATGGATAGCGTCTAAATCAGGGCGGCTTGATGGATTTTTTGCACGGGCAGGGGGAGTTTTTCGTTCTCCAACCAATTGAGGTGGGTGGTCGTTATGAAGACCTGTCCATCAGGCGGCAGGGATTTGAGCAAAGCCTTGCGGCGTTGGGGGTCGAGCTCGCCGAATATGTCGTCTATGAGCAGCACCGGAGCGCAACCTGTCTCCGTATGCAGCAGGCTTGCCTGAGCCAACATGAGCGCGACAGCGAGGGTTCTCTGCTGTCCCTCGGATGCATAGGCAGCTGCGGGTTCGCCGCCGATGCTCAGCTGCACATCATCGCGGTGCGGACCCACCGTGGTGAACCCCGCGCGCAAATCTGCCTCCAACGCGTGCACGATGCTCTGCAGCAAGGGGGGACGAGCCGAGAAGTCATAACGCAAGGTGACCTGCTCGCGCAAGTGCCCGCTAATGCGCGCGTGATGCTCGACCACATGCGGTTCCAGCAGGCGCACCAGCTCCTCGCGCAGAGCCATGAGGCGCTCTCCATGCTGCGCGAGCACATCCGCATAGCTTCGCAGCGCCTGCACGTCCGGGCGCGCGTGCCGCAGGAGGAGGTTGCGCGATTTGAGGGCCCGTTTGTAGTTGAGCAACTCTGCGCGGTACTCCGGGTGCCATTGCGCGCCGAGAAAATCCAGGTAATCGCGGCGCAACTCAGCGGCGCCGCTGACGAGCCCGAGATCGCGGTTGCCGAGCCATGCCACGGGAGGCGCGGCATTCAAGTACTGCGCGTAATCACGCACATCACTGCCATCCACCTGCATTTCCAGGCGGTGAGCTTGCCACACGACGCGGCGCCGTCCGCGCTGTGTATCCATGGACACCCCGAACTGAGCGCAGCCGTGGCGAACGAGGCGGGAAAGCCTACCCGTGCGCGGGCTGTGCAGCGTGAGACCCACGCAGATGGCCTCGATTAAACTCGTCTTTCCCTGCGCATTATCCCCCAGCAGCAGGGCGCCCTGCTCCGGGATTTCCCAGTTGAGTTGCCCGTAACATCGGAAATCCCGCACTCGCAGTGCCTGCAGCATCATTCAATCTCCGTGGGCAAGGCGCGGATGGCGTCCATAATCTTTTGCCCCAAACGCAACTGGGCTTGCCGTCCCTTGGCGCACAGCTCCTCCGCGCTGAAGTGAATGGGGTCGCCCACGGTGACGGTGAGGGGGTGGAAACGCAGCCTTTTGCTGTGGATGGGAAGGCTCTCGAAAGCGCCCTCGATGCGTAGGGGCTGCACGGGGACCGTCGCCAATTTGCCGATGATGAGACCGATGCCAGGCATGGCTTCGTGGATCTCGCCATCCGGGCTGCGCGAACCTTCCGGGAAGATGACGATGCGCCCCCCACTGCGCAGCAGGCGCATCACCCGCAGGAGGCTTCCGGGATCCGGTCTGTCCTGGTCGATCGGCAGAGCGTAGCAAAGCGGGAGCACCTGCTTCATCACCGGCGGATCAAACAGGGTTTTGCGCGCTAAAAAATGCACCGGACTCTCAAACATTTGCCCGAGCAGGGGGGGATCAATAAAACTCTCGTGGTTGGCCACGTAGATGCACGCTCCGCTCTGGATGAGCTTATCATATCCGATGATGCGGAGCTGGAAAAAGCTTCCGAATATCCCGCGCAGCAGCGCATGTCCTAAAAAATAGACCGGATTCATGGTTGGGCTTGCGTTTTGCTTTTGATATCGTTGACAATTTCCGCGACGACCTGCTCAATGGTCATGTCGGACGTGTCGATCACGCGTGCATCAGCCGCTTGGGTAAGCGGGGAGCACGCCCGTTCGCGGTCGTTTTTATCGCGCTCCCTGATGGAATCCGTCAGCCCCTGGGCGGCACGACGAGCTGCGCGCACCTCCTCTGACGCTGTCACGAAATACTTGAACGGCGTGTCCGGGAAAACAACGGTACCGATGTCGCGACCCTCCATGACCACCGCCTCGCTCTCGTTGTACTCGCGCTGCTTGTGCAGCAGGAAAGCGCGTACCTCCGGGATAGCCGCGACCAGCGATACACTGTCGTTGACCACCGGCTCGGTAAGCTCGCGTCCCAAGCGCTTCCCCGCACAGAGCACGGTGGAAACGGCTCCCTCCTTCCCGAAGTTCAGCGGCATGTTCGGCAACATTTCAGCTATCTTTTCACGCTGCGCGGGCGTCACACCCTGCTGCGCCAAATACCACGTTATGGCCCGGTACATGGCTCCAGTGTTGATGAAAGTATACCCCAACTCCTTCGCAACAAGTTTTGCTACCGTTGATTTGCCGGACGCCGCCGGTCCGTCTATGGCTATTGCCGGTGGTTTCATATGCTCCAAGTATAGTCCGCGAAAACGGGATTGTCAACCGCAAGACCAAGGCAAACAGGGCAAACGCATTAGAAAATGCGTTTGCCACGTACGATTTACGATGTACGATGTACGATGTACAATGTACGATTTGCAAAGCTTGCGCGCGTTGCGCGGGACGGCAAAGCAGGAGCGAGCGGAATGTGATAAAGCCGTGCGCGGGAATCGCTAGAAAGCGGCGGTGGTGCCTATGTGCGATGTATTAATAATGTGCGCATTGCGCAGATTTTTTTGACTCAACGTATGCAGAGATTCCTCTAGATATATCATCATGATGATTGCTGGTTGTCACGATTTTTGATACGTATAAGCAATGATATCAGTCAATAAGAGTATTTCCTCCGTTGATGAACTTCTCTCAAATGCGTTCGCCCTAGCAAACGCAGACCATGCACCATGGACGACGTTAGCAATGATGATAAGGTAGCTTTTTGCGACCATTGTCGTGTCTTTCATGGAGGCTCGCATACGGTTGTACGCAAGTAGCACGGAAAACTCCTCGGTGAACAGGTGGATGAAAAAGGGGGAAATAAAGATAATTACAGGGAAAGAGATATTTTTGGCTTGAGATTATGGTTAGGTTGAGGTAGAGTGCCAAGGGAGTGGGGGGAGAAGTGATCGAAACAGCTTCATTCCATGCTAAGCTGAAGAGGGTACAGCCTGGGGAAGATGGCAGAAAGAGCAAAAAATAGATAAGTATCAAATTTCAGACAACAAAGCCTATTCGACAGGACAAGCTCATGCAATCATTCATGAGGGATCAGTAATTTCTCCCTAAACAATCGACAATATTACGTTATGCCAAATGGTCAACAACTCTATTATGTGAATACCGGCAACGGACCTACCGGGCCGTTCACATTAGCCACCATCAATGCAATGGTGCAAAATGGGCAACTGACGGCGGACGTTCGGGTGTGCCCACCAGGCGGGCAGAATTGGATGCCGCTGGCGAGCCCGTCGAATGAACCGAAGTCGGACGAACGGTCGGTTGCTTCTGTGGGGGATTCTCAAGCGGCGAGGCTCTATTACGTGCAGCAGGGGAGGGAGGCGAAGGGACCGTACCGGTTCGAGGTGTTGCAGGACATGGCAGCTAAGGGACTGGTGACGGCGAAGACGTATGTGTGGCATGAGGGGGCTACGAGGTGGGTGCCGTACGAGCAGATTTTGCAGCAAGGAAACGGTGCAGTTGTAGTTGCGAATTCGGCAACGGACGCACGGCAGCAAGGAGACGGTGCAGGTGCGGTTGCGAGTTCGGCAACGGACACACAACAGCCGGGAAGCGGCCCATCTCTTATCGAGAAAGGTTTGAAGGTTAAGGATAAGGTGGTTGGAACCGTGTCGAAAGTCAACTCAATCGTTGTGGCAACTGCTGATCTGCATAAGTTGGAGGGATTTTCGTGGAAATCTTTTTTCGGCGGTGTATTCCGTAAACATTCCGATGAAGAGGTGTACGAAATCTTCCAATGTGGCACACCGACTTCGACGCCGCCCATTGAGCAGATCTCCGATAAATGGCCGACTCCTTGGTTTTTCTCTCGTTTTCTCTTCTTCGGGATGGCGCTGTTCGGGACCTTTTGGTATCTTGTATTCAAGCAGGGTATGCCGACGTTAGCTCCGTTTTACTGCATTACGGCAGCTCTCTTCTTCCCGCTGGCTCTGTACATTCTCTTTTATGAGTTGAACATCTGGCGCAATGTTTCCATGTATAATGCTGTACGATGTTTGGTAGTGGGAGGAATACTCGCTCTCATCTTTCTTGTGTTGAAAGGAAAGAATATAGATGACGATAAGTGGTATTTCGAGGCTCCGGTGAAAGAGTATTGTAAATTGCTTTCGGCGCTGTACATTGGATCCATGCTTATCAAGATTCGCATGAATCGCATCTTGCCAGGAATGTTGATGGGGTGCGCTGTGGCGGCCGGTCTGGCTATTATTGAAGGTGGTAGTATTATGTTCGTCCTTCTAATGAACGAAGATTTCGAGAGAATAGCGGC
The DNA here is from genome assembly GCA_947588645.1 of uncultured Akkermansia sp. Taxonomy (GTDB): domain Bacteria; phylum Verrucomicrobiota; class Verrucomicrobiia; order Verrucomicrobiales; family Akkermansiaceae; genus Akkermansia. Next base: position 27,989 of record CANPYO010000003.1, read on the forward strand.
GAATGCGGAGGAGCAGTTTTTGGGGGTGATAGGCGGGTCTTTATACGAATTTTTGGAGGTGGTGTGGTGTATAATTATTGTTGGGGCTTTCTGCAAGGTTCAGGCTTTGCGGGAAAAAGAAGGCGGACAAAGTGCGGATAAGTGGAGCAAATCCACCATGTTTGACCGGCGATTTATCGTCCTGGTTGCCGTGCCCTTGCTTATGCATTTTGCGATAACTTTCTTAAACGCACACGGGGCTGATAACACTGCATTCCGTCTCACATTTTTGGGCTCGTTACTTCTTTTTGCCATCATATCGTGGCTATTTGTCCTGCGTCTCATCCAGAATGGGATTGACCAAGTACGCGAGGAAAAGGAGTCCCTCCAACATGCGGAGCCGGAGCAAACTCCGGCGGATGCTATGCCGGAACAAGTTTCGTGAGCGAAAGAAAAAAGGTTTCGAGGCGCATGGCAAACCAATCCGGAACGCTCACAACGTATGTAACAACAGAATGACAGGTAGTGTAACCTTTTAGAGTTTATGAAAACTTACGTTCTAGCCTCGCTTCGTGATTTTGTGGAATCGATGCATTCTTTATGGCCGGATGTGCCGACGTGGCTGATCGCCGTGTGTGTGTTTGGGTTGGCGTATCTTTCACTGAAATTATTTAGGTAACGAGCATGGAGACGAATAGTCAGAGACGAGGACTCAGGGGTTGGTGGCAGAGGCGTGTGGAGAGGGTGAAGGATGCTGTTTGTCCGCGGCATATCGTAGATCCGATGCCGCCGCTGCCGTGGGAGTTGCTGTTGCTTTTGCCTGTGCTTGCATGTGGACTGGCGGGTGTGGTGTGGCTCATTGCGGCAGTTTGGTGAAGAGCGTGATAGGAAAGAGTGAGTTTCACGGCAGCAGGGAGAAATCTTTTAAACAAAATCATCTTACGGACATGGAACAAAATGTATCGCCCAGGTCACGGACAGTGACGTTGATATTAGCCTGTTTGTTGTTCTGCTCGTTTTGCGGTGGGTTGCACCGTATTTACACGGGGAAAATCATCTCAGGTGTTTTGCAGATTCTGACGGGTGGAGGTTTCTTTATTTGGCAGGTCATCGACATCATCCGCATCCTCCTGGGCACCTTCGATGACGCCCAGGGGCGGGATATCGTGGAATGGTGAAGGCTTTTACGATAATTCATTTACAATTTACGATTTACGATTTGGGAAGAATGCGCAGCGAAGCTGCGGGAAAACGGCCGGCGGCTGTAAGGCCGCTTTCGCCAAATTCGCGCTCCAGCGCGGGAATTTTCCGAATCGTACAAAACTGCCGACGTCGTAAGGTAGTTTGGACAAAAGCGCAGCTTTTGCCCCGCAGGGGTAAGGAGTCGTGAGGCGACTCCGAAGCAATAGGCAAATGAGGTGCCTACGAGTCATCGTACATAGGTGCCGTCAGGCGCCTTGCACCACTCGTCCCCGAGCAGCTTCATCGTCCATGATCACTTCCCCCACGGAGGGGACGTAGATGGCGCCGGAAGCGGGATTTTTGATGCTCAGCACCGGGGTGGTGATGGTGGCCTGCACATCAGATTTTTCGAAAGCGAGGTCCGTGTCCACCATCTCGCAATCGCGCAGCGTCAAATTGCGGCAGTAACACAGCGGCTGAGTACCGATGATTTTGCAGCGTTCCAGCGTGAGTCCGTCCGCAAACCACGCCAGATATTCGCCGGAAAGCACGCTATCGCTTACCACCACGTCGCGGCAGTGCCAAAGGGCGTCTTTGGTGTACAGCTCGCAATGCCTCAACCGTGCATGTTCCACGTATTGAAACGAGTATTTGCCATGCAGAGTGACGCGCTGAAAATCCAGCCCACGCGAACGGAGCATGAAGTATTCGCTCTCCACCTCGCACGCCTCCATGCGCACCTCATCCAGGAACCACCCGAACTCCGGAGACACAATTTCGCAGCGGGTGAGCTCCACATCGCTGCACTCGCGAAAAGCCTTGATGCCGTGCAAGCGGCTCTCCGTCACCACGGCATGGTGCGTGTACCACATCGCAGCGCGACAGTTTGGAGTGAGCTCGCATCGCTCCATCCGCAGTCCATCCACGTGCCAGCAGGGGTAGCGCAAGTTGAAGCAACACTCCCGCGCGGTGATGTCCCTGCTTTCCTTGAGGGCGCTTTCGCCGTCCGCCGGACCGTCAAATCGGCAGTTGCTCAACAACAGCTCGCTGCTCCCGTAAAGCGCGCGCTCCTCATCAAATGTCTGGTCACTGATTGTCGTCATTTTCCCGTCTACCTCCACGCGCAACGCGCGCTAACTCCCCAAATCGTACATCGTACCTCGTACCTCGTACGTAGGCGGCGTCAGCCGCCCACGGTTTCAATCACATCCCGTTCGCCTCTGCTTCGCAAAAATCGCGTGCAAGCGCGGGAACTTCCCAAATCGTACTTCGTACATCGTACATAGGCGGCGCCCCGCCGCCTTAACTATAGGCCGCCTCCACCTTCTGCGCGACATCCCGGTACCCGTAGTCCACCTCGTAGATGACCTTGTAGCTCTCAAGGGCTTTCTCTTTATTATCCGCCTTCTCGTACAGCGTAGCGATGGTGTACAGGAGCTCTTTTTTGGTGTCGTCCATGCTGACGTACTCGCCGTTTGCCTCCTCAAGCTGCCGAATAGCCATATCCGTCATATTCTTGGCAGCATAGCACTTGCCGAGCATCAGCATGGCCTTCACACGCAGGTTGGGATTCGTACGGGCTCGCTGCAAGGCGGGGATAGCCTCCGAAAACTGCTCGGCATCATAGAGAGCCTGCCCGTACTTGAACTGCAGCTGAGCGTCCGTCGGGTTGGCATCTACGCGTGCCTTGGCATCCGCCACGACCGTCTGAGCGATGGCCTTCTTGCGCTGGGCCAACTGCGCCTTGGCTTCCTCGTTGTTCGGATCCTGCGCCAGCACGCCCTGGTAGTACTCCAGCTCAGCCTGCATCACCCTCTCGTGCATCTCCATCGCTTTGTCGTTGATCGACAGATCCGTCGACCCGCTCAGCTGGAATGCGTACGCGTAGAAAGAGTAGGCGTTGGCGAAATCCTCCATCTGCTCATACACGGAGGCAATCCCTTTCACCACTTGGAGGTTGGTGTTGTCTGCGGCGTACTCCTGCGAAAGCTGAGCGAGACGCATCTCGAGCTCCGCGCGGGTAAGCCCCACCTTGTCGGCGCTCTCCAAATCGGCAGTGGCGTTCTGATTCTTCATCTTGGAACGGAAATCCCCGCTGGCTTCCCAGTTCCCTTGGCGCATGGATGCACGAGCCGCGCAATCCTTCTCGCCGCGCTGCGCCACGGCATCCGTACGATCCAGCTCGAGAACGCGGCGGTAGGTCTCTGCCGCCTCGGCAAATTGCTCGTTCTTGATGTAGTGGTTGGCCAGCAAGTGCAGATGCTTCTTCGGATTGGCCTGTCCCTGGCATATCGTCTTCAACGCAAAAGCCGCAATGTCCGGCAGATTCAGATCCGTCGCCGCCGCAAAAAGACTCTCGTTCGCCGGTATCGAATATGGATCCTTTTCCAGCTCATCCTCAATGGTTGTCAAGGTGGTCTCCGGATCGCGACGCGTGGTGGTAAGCCGCACGCCCGTAAGGATGGACGACTTGCGCCCCGCGTCAGGGGTAACCTTCACCTCGCACGCTCGCAGCACTTCCCGCCCCTTCAAAAAGCCCGGAGCCCGCTTGACGAGTGTGCGCAATATGCTCACAGCGTATTTGTAATTCTTGGCCTCCACAGCCTGCTGTGCTTTGATCCAAAGTCCAACTTCGGCAGCAGGGAGTTGCTTGTCAGTAATGATGGTGATCATAGGGGAAGATGCTATTGCCACTGATCTGCCGCAGGAGACCAATGGCGTTTTCGCGGAAAACTCTTCCCCCTATCTATCACATTCGGAACCAGATTTCAATCTTGTTTTTCAAAAAAATGATGATAAACTGATTTTATGCTTCGAGCCGACGCCCTCCTGAGCCGATTCGGGTACTGCTCTCGCCGAGAAGCGGCGGCTTGGCTGCGCGCCGGTCGAGTGCTGCTTGATCAAAGCCCCGTCACTTCTCCATCCGCCAAAGTCGACCCCGCCCGCGTGCTGGTGGATGGACAACCTGTCCCTTTCGTGCACGGCATTTTCGCCGCCCTGCACAAACCCTTGGGGTACACCTGCTCCCACACATCGGAGAATGGCTCTCCCACCATCTATGAACTCCTGCCCGCGCAGTGGGAGTCCCGCACTCCCGCCGTGCAATCCATCGGGCGGCTTGACAAGGAAACGTCGGGGTTGCTTCTGCTCAGCGATGACGGAGCGCTTGTGCATGCTCTCACCTCCCCCAAGCGCCACATAGAAAAAGTGTACGAGTACCGCACGGCCTCGCCGGTTCCGTCGGAAGCCGCAGCCCTCTTCGCCGCCGGCAGCCTCACCCTGAATGGGGAAAAATCCCCGTGCCTGCCCGCCACACTGGAGCCGGATGCCTCCGATCCCTGCCATGGTCTCCTTCGCCTGCACGAGGGTCGCTACCACCAGGTACGACGCATGCTCGCCGCCGTGGGTGCCCCGGTGGTGGAGCTCACCCGCGTGGCCATCGGTCCTCTGCAGCTCGCTTCCCTCTCCTTGAAACCCGGCGAATGGATCCCCATCAACCCGCAGCGCTTCACCGATGTCTCGTGACTTTCCCATTGCCGTCCACCCCGATTTTTCCGTAGTTTACGAGGATGCAGATGCGCTGGTGGTCGACAAAGCGGCGCCGCTCATCATGCACCCCACCGGCTGCGTGCGCCGCCACGAGCCCACCCTGCTCGGCGGTGTATCCCAGCTCCTCGCCTACGAACTGGCTTGCGGGGGCTGCGTGTCGCTCATCAACCGCCTGGATCGCGAAACGAGCGGTCTCGTGCTCATCGCCAAAAATGCGGCCTCCGCTCGCGAGTTGGGCTGTGCCATGCAGCACCACCTCATCCGGAAACGCTACCTGGCCATCGTGCGTGGGTGGCCGCTGTGGGATTCCGCATGCTGCGCCGAGCCGCTGGCTCCCATGCACACCTTCGCCCCCACCCGGATCCGCGTGCGCCAAGCCTGTCACCCCGACGGTCGCCGCTGCCGCACTCTGTTTCGCGTGCTGAAACGCATCCCGGCGCACGATAATCTGCCGGAACTCGCGCTCATGGAGAGCCTCCCCATCACCGGCCGCATGCACCAAATTCGCGCCCATCTTTCCTTCCTCGGCTTCCCCATCCTCGGCGACAAAATATACGGCCCCGATGAGTCGTGCTACCTCGATTTCATACGCGACGGCTGGACCCCTCAACTCGCAGCCCGCTTGTTGCTGCCGCGTCATGCCCTCCATGCCTGCGACCTCGAGTTCCCCCTTCACGGACAAACCATCCGCGTACACGCTGAACCTCCATCAGACTTCTCCACCATCATACATCCAACCTAGGCCCCGTCAGGCGCCCCGCCGCCCCGCGCAAGCGCGCATTCTTCCCAAATCGTACGTCGTACATCGTACCTCGTACATAGGCGGCGTCAGCCGCCATCAGTCCCACAGGGTGGGAGGCGGCGGGGAGAGGCGTCGCGGGGCGAGAGCAGAGAGAGCCACAAAGAGGAGCAGCCAGCAAAGGAGCCATGTCGTGAGGCTCATCCAGAGGTCAGAGCGGTAGGAGAGCCAGGCGAGGAGCCAGATGCCGGCAAGCCCGGCTATCATGAGAGTGAGACGGGGAAGCAGCGATATGCGCGGCAGGAAAATGAGCGCAACCAAGGTCAGCAGGGCAAGGATGGCAAGTCCGAATGGTGTAGCTTGCAGCGGGGTAAGGTGCAGGAAGTGCGCCTGCTCGGTGCGTGTGCCCGGCAGGTAGGTGGTGCGATCCTGCGCGAGGAGACAGGAGATGCTCGCGGCGATGAGTTCCCCGCGGTTGGCCGGGGTGTTGGACAGAGAGGGGCGGAAGAGCACGGCGATTTCACCGGCTGCGTCGGAGGCGCTTGGGGCGGGCTCGGTCGTCGGATTCAACGCATCTTGGAGCGGAAGCATCGTGGCACGGGCAGCTCCCAGCGGCGTGCGCGCGTGAGCATCCAGCGGCAGGGTGCGGTCGCCGAGCTTCAGGTAGCGTCCAAAGTGTACGCGCAGATCGGCCGAGGTGATTCCCAGATGGTGCATGACGATGCTGAGCGGCAGCGTGGGCAACACATCCCCGTTCCAACGCACAAGCAGGGGCAGGGAGAGTCCTCGAGCGTTTGCTTCCTCACGGCTGAGCAGTTCATCTTCCACAAAGTCGGGGACAGGACTCACAGCCTCATCCACGCGATGGGGCAAGTGGTAGGGGCGAGCCATGTTGGCCGTGGGAATCCCGGAGGGGTCTCCCTCCAGATGGTCGGGGGGAATGGCCGAATCTCTGAGGTGCTGCGGGGTGACTTGCGCCTGAGCTGCATTGTGGGCTTGCAGACCTACGGAGAGGTGTTTCAGCGACCCCAGAGCGTTGTCGAGCATGAGGTGCACCGTCTCGTTGCCTTCATCGAGCCAGGTGAGCGGAGAGGAAAGAGCTACGTGGTGGATGGCGTGGCGGGTGGAGAGGCAATGCAGGATCGTTGCAAGTTCCTGGAGCTTGGGGGCGGGCGCGGGGGACTCATCGAGGTCGGAATCCCAGACGGTGCAGTACACGGGGGGATACTCCGGCACGCGGTGGGGTGTGAGCACCTTAAAGGTGCGAGGTCCTTCACCGGGGAGAAGGAGGCGCAGCGACTCATTCGGGCGCTCAGCGGCAGCGCGGTAGAGAGCCAAATCTGCGTTGAACAATCGTGGCGCTGCAAACCATGCCACGAGACTCAGTGCGCAGAACCAGAAAAAAACAGCTGCTAGATGGCGGAGAGGAGGCATGGGACGAGGGGATGGGCTGGTGAGTCCGGAGAAATGGTCGCGCAAAGCTCGCGCAGGGTGCGCAGAGCGGTGGGTATGAGCTGCAGGTACCATTCCTTGTGCTGATTGTAGCCGATGTTAGCGTAGGCTCCCAAAGCTTGCATGAGGCGTTGCAGCGCGCAAGCCTGCAGCACGTCGTGCCGAGGTTGGGAGCCGGACATGGTTGCGAGCTGAGCGAGCAACTCTGCGCGGTCGTCGTCGGTCAGTTCCATGTACGGATCGTAGAGGAGCGAGGCCAGGTCATACTCCGGCAGGCCGAGTCGCATGCCCTGGAAGTCGATGCAGTAGGCAACACCATCGAGCAGGATGATGTTCTGGCTCTGAAAATCGCGGTGAACCGGGCAGCGCGGCAGCTTGTCGAGCCAGTCGGCGAGCGCGCGGGCAGCGGGAAGCTGTGCAAAGGAGGTCGCCGACGGGCGCCCCAGGTGGCGTCCCAGCAAATGTTCTGCAAAGTAGGCCTGCTCCCATGTGTAGAGCGAGGCATCGAAAGGCGGCTGGAGCGGCCAATCGACCCGCACGGCGTGGAAGGCTTGCATCGTGCGCAGGGCAGCTGCACAAGCAGCCAGGCGTGCAGCGCGCGGAGCGGTACGCAGGGAGAGCAGGCTCTGCTCGCCCAGATCTTCCACCAAACAGGCTCCGCAGTCGTTGGGGAGTGCGCGACGGGCAAACACGCGTGGTACCGGCACTCCTGCCGCCAACAGTCCGTCTGCCGCCGTCAAAAAAGAGGCATTATCCGCGCGATCCGGAGTCCAGAAAATGCCGATGATCCCGGAGCAGACCGGAAGCGAGCAGCGCATGATACAGCGGCCAGAGGCTCCCTCTGCGACCATGGCGAGTTGGTCCGGCAACACGGCGGTGCGGGTGTAATCCGTCATCAACTCTGCCAGGGCGATGCGCCCATTTGGGGGAGTTTTTTCCATGGTGCGGGAGCGAGAAGGAACTCAGAGCTTGAAAAAGTTCAAGTCCGTGTCATTTTGTGGGGAGGGTTCGGCCTTGGGCTCAGGAGGCTGCGGGGAATTGGGCGCCTTGCTTTCAAAGGGCGGCGGAGTAGAAAAAGGGGCGGGAACAGCAGCTTTCGCACGCCCCGATGAGGGGGTACCGGCTTGGGCTGGGGATTGGGGCGGAAGCTCCTGCCCATCGATATGGAAGTATGAGCCGTGCCTGTTCATCTGGCTGTTGCCGGTGGAATTCGACGAAATCGCGGTTCTTTTGGGAAGAGAACTTTCGGGGATGTCTGTTTCATCATCCGATGCAAGCCCGATGACGGAGCGCTGAAGCCGGATATCGATGAGCACAAAGAGAACGGCAGCAATCGCCAATGGCCATGCCTGCAACATGAGACTATCCAAGTATTCCGGTAGATCCCCCACGCTCGTCCGCGCAATAAAGCTTCCCAACTTGAAACAACCGGCAAAAAAGAAAAACAGCGCTATGATGACAGCTAAGACGGTAGGCATGCCCGCATTGTACAAAAACTCAGACGGATGTGCAAGAAAGAAAAACCAACCAAGGCAACCCGCCACATCCGTCCCAAGAAAAAGCCTGGTCATTTACGATTTACGATTTGAAAATAATGCGCGCGCTGCGCGGAGAAGCGGGGCGCGCGCGAATTTCTCAAATCGTAAATGAGCAGCCGTCCTGCGGCTGCCAGATTAGTCCATCCCGCGGCGGGAATAGTGGTACTTGCTCTGGAATCCAAGCTCCTCCGGGAATTCGGAGAACCCGGACCATGTGTTGTACTCCTTGAGACCATTACGCCCGCAGCTGCCCTGATAAGGCGGACGATAGGTGCATTTGTAGGTGGGAGCCCAGAACGTCACCAGCTCGTAGAAGCCGTAGCCCATGCGCGTGAAAGAGCGCGAGAAGCCATCCACGATACCGACAGAGTAGCCGAAGTAATCCCCTTCGCGTTCCTGCCAGCGAAGCATGGTGACAGGCAGTTCCTCGATACCCCAAAGGATGTTGCCGACGGCACGACCTAGCTTGCGGGTCGCCGTGTACTCAGACGCAGGAGGCGCCTGGATGTCGCCATATACGGAACCTACCATTGCCAAAAGCAGGACTGAGAGAAGTATGCGCTTCATGGTAACAAGACCATTAGCACATCCTGAATGACTATGCAAGAAAAAAATCCCGTTTTTTGCAAAATTTACAAATTTTTCTGATGCCAAAAAGCATTAAATTACGCAATTCTCAATGGTTCGTCCACCACGTTCGTCCCAAGAAAACATCACTCCGCCAAACTCGCGCGCGAGCGCGGGAATTTTCCAAATCGTAAATCGTATATGAGTTGGTTCTTTAGCTGCAAAAGAAAATTCCCAGCATCACTCCCCCCACCGCAAACTTGGCCATGATGCCCAAGATGGCGCCGATGAGCGCGCCCAGACCGGACTTGACAGATGCCTGCATCGTTTTGCGGGCGTACACCAACTCGCAGACGAGAGCTCCCAGGAAAGGACCGAGGAGCAGGCCGATCGGGAAAAAAAGGATGCCGCCGATGATCATGCCCAAGCCGCTGCACAAAATGGCGGCAGAACTGCTGCCAAACCGCCTGGCTCCCACCATGGCCATCAGATTATCCGTGAAAGAACCCAGCAACGCCAGCAAAACGAGCGGCGTCCATATCCCCCATCCCGGCATGGGCGCCTCCCGTGCAAAGGCCCACGCCACACACCCGCCCAGCAGCACCAAGTGCCCGGGGTACGGAAGAGCGCAACCTAAAAACCCCAGCACGAATAGTATCATGGCTAAGGCATAAAGCAGGCTGCCCGTCACGGAATCCCATGAGAGGATGCTTGACCAATCGATGGTGCAGATGAGGAACATGGTTCAGGATGCAGAGTTTTGGAACGAAGCGCGTTTGCGAGCCGTGGCATCGGTGATGCGTTTGCGAAGGCGTATGAAGTGGGGCGTGGCCTCAACCAACTCGTCGGGTTCGATGTATTCAATGGCTCGCTCCAGCGAGAAGATACGCGGCGGGGTGAGCTGGATGGACTCGTTTTTATTGGCTGAGCGGTGGTTGGTGAGGTGTTTCTCGCGCGTGGGGTTCACGGGGATATCCACCGGTTTGGGCGTTTCACCCACAATCATGCCCTCGTACACTTCATCTCCGGGCGAGATGAAGAGTGCGCCGCGCTCCTCCATCGCTTCCAGCGCATAGGGACGCGCGATGCCGTTTTCCATGGACACGAGTGTACCGCTGCGGCGCGTGACAATTTCCCCGGCAAGCGGAGCGTATTCCTTAAAGAGGTGGGAGAAAATGCCGTGCCCGCTGGTGAGATTGACCAGCTCGAACTCGAAGCCAATGAGACCGCGTGTCGGGATGGTGGCGGTGATCAACGTGCGCCCGGTTCCCTTGCTTTCCATGCTTTCAAGCACGCCGCGCCGATTGCCCAAAATGCGCACGGCCCCGTTCACGCACTCATCCGGTATTTCGATGAAGAGCGTTTCAAAGGGCTCCATCTTCTTCCCATCTATCTCCTGCGTGATGACCTGTGGACGCGAAATGAGCAGCTCGTACCCCTCCCGGCGCATTTGCTCCACCAAGATAGCCACCTGCATGGTGCCTCGAGCCGATACCCGAAAAATTCCGGCCTGATCCGTGTCCTCCACCTTGATGGAAATGTTGGTGCGTTGCTCGCGCATCAGTCGATCACGAATGACGCGGGAGGTCACATTCTTCCCGTCCTTGCCGCCAAGGGGTCCATCGTTGATGCTGAATTCCATCTGCACGGTGGGCGGTTCTATGTTCACGAAGGGAAGCGGGGTGTCTTCTTCGTCGGCCACAAGTGTCTCGCCAATATCGGCATCCTCAAATCCCGAAAGCCCGATGATATTGCCCGCTTCGCCTACTGCCGAATCGTTCGTTTGCAGACCGCTGTACTCAAAGAGCCGTGTCACTTTCGCTTGCACTCGCGAACCATCCGGGCGCAGCAGGTAGAGTGTATCACCCTTGCGCACCGTCCCGCAGGAGATACGCCCCACGGCCACGCGCCCCACGTAGTCATCCCAATCGATGTTCGAGATGAGCATCTTGAAACTGCCGGTGGGATCAGCCTCCTTCGGCGGAGGAATACGCTCGATGATGCGGAAGAGCAAGGGGGAACAATCCACGGGCGGCTCATTTTCCAAGCTGTTCATGAAATACCCGTCCTTGGCGGAGCCATACACAAACGGAGCATCGAATTGCTCTTCCGTCGCATCCAACTCCATGAGCAGCTCCAGCACTTGGTCGTGCACGGCTGCCGGGTCGGCATGCGGACGATCTATTTTGTTGATCACGACAATGGGCAGCAGCCCTTCTTCCAATGCCTTGCGGAGCACAAAGCGCGTCTGTGCCTGCGGCCCCTCATAAGCGTCCACCACCAAAATAACCCCATCCACCATCTTCATGACGCGCTCAACCTCAGCGCCGAAGTCGGCATGCCCCGGTGTGTCCACGATGTTGATGGTATACCCGTTCCACCGGATGGACGTGTTCTTGGCCTTAATGGTGATTCCCTTTTCCCGCTCCAGATCCATGGAGTCGAGCGCGCGATCCTTCACTTCCTGATTCTCGCGGTATGTCCCACCGGCCTTCAGTAGCTGGTCCACCAATGTCGTTTTCCCATGGTCCACATGGGCAATGATGGCCAAGTTCCGAAACTTAGCCGCCCCCGCCTGCTGCAATTCATCCTCCATATGCGCCGCCTATTCTACACCCATTCCGCGTCCCTGAAAAGACAAAATACAAGGCAAACGCATTGGAAACACATCCGTCCCAAGAAAAAGTCCGTTCATTTACGATTTGGGGCCCTCGAGCGTCTTGTACATAGGCAGGCTCCGCCTGCCACCGCCGCCCCGCGCAACGCGCGCGAATTTTCCAAATCGTACATCGTACCTCGTACATCGTACATGGGCAGGCTCCGCATCCCCGCAGCTTTGCTGCGCACTCTTTCCAAATCGTAAATCGTAAATGAATTGTTCCACACGTTGCTCATCTCTTTTCAAAAGAGATGAGCTAGTCGGGGTGCTGATGCCCTTCAGACTGTGCGTATGACACAAAAGAAACTTCCATGCCCACCCCTGAGAAAAGAAGAAAAGACAAATACGCAATTCGCTTATTATACGCTGCTTTTTGACGATAACCCTGGACATCTCTTTTGAAAAGAGAAACACGCCGATTTTCCTCCCTTACATTTTGCCTATCATCTTATTGAAGTTTCAAAGGAGAAAAAATCGCCGAGGATGATTCTCCCGAAAAAAATTGAGAAAGTTAGAAAAGTAGCTGGACATCTGTTTTGAAAAGAGATAAACTGTCAGTTACAGAAACGCACGAGCGCACGCGCGTGTAGGGCGCGCGTTCCCCGATTTTCACAACTCATCAACATTCATCATCATTCATCATCATGAAACTCCACTTACCCACTGGTTTACGCAAGGCTCTGTTGGCCTGCCTTGCAGCCTTAGCCGGACGCCGCGTTCTGCGACGCACCATGGCTTCCGGGACGGCTCTCTTGGGCGCCTTTTCCGTGCTGTGGAGCACGGCGCCCCCTGCCCAGGCGGACGATGAGCCCCCGCTGGCTGCCCCCGCAGGTGATGAACTCACGCTGGGGACTGCTCCGGAAACTGTGGAAAAGGAAGAAGTTGCCCTCGATGTTCCCATTTGGTTGGAAGAGGACGATGAGGATGAAGAACAAAACCTTCTCGCCGCCAACAGCGGGGAGGACATCATGACGATTTCTCAGGGGGATTCGGGAATCATGCCGATTGCCGCAGGCTCGACTACCAATGACGTGGATCCTAGGCACAAAGGGTTGGTTGATCCTGTCGATGAGGAGGGGGATGGAACGGTATCTTACAACGGGACGATCTATTCGTGGAACACGAGTGGCACTGGGAATGGAGGCAATGCAAGAGATTCTCTGTACAAGGGCAATGGTTCTAATTTTGCATACGACACCTACACGTGGGCGGCGAATGGGGAGAACTCGGCAATGGTGGAAACTCTCGGGACAGCTGACCCTGCCCAGTATTTCATGACGAATGGTCATAACACCCTTCGCTTGACCGGCACGGGGAGTACCACTACTCTGACCTTTGGAAATTATACGACAAATGCTGCTTCTGTGTATTTCGGTGGGCTTATCGTCGAGGAAGGGACTGAGCAATATGAGTTCAATATAGTCCGCGCTGATCGGCTCTATAATAATTATGCCATGGAGTGGGTGGGAGGTGCAGAAGGGACACCATTCCAGGCTTTGATTCTTTCCAATACCAATTTTACCCTTGTGAGTGGAAAGACTCTAACCATAACCGAAAATGCCAACTTACGCATAGGAAAGGGCAAGACGCTCAAGGTAACAGGCAGCACAGCTTTCACTGCCGGTAAGAATTTATCGCTTTACGCTGTTGGCGACGGGGAAGGAAATGCGGAGTTTTACCTCACTAATGTGACGGGAACCAATGCCTTGGGTACGCTCTCTGTGGGCACGTCCGTCACGTTCACAGTAGACGCCGGCACGCTGAGTGCGGAGACAGTGAATGTGGAAGGAAATTTGAGTTTGAACGGAGCAACGCTGAATGCGGGGACAGTGAATGCGGAAGGGAGTTTGACTCTGAACGGTACAACGCTGCACATCGGGGACGCTAAGAGCTCCAATCTCGGGACGCTCACGGTAGGAGCTTCCTCGACCCTGGAACTGGGGGGGCTCACTTCCATTCAGGACACCGTGCAGCTCACGAACCTTGCGGGCGTCAGCTCGGAAAACACACTCACGATCACCATATTGAACCTGTATGACATCCTGAAGGATGAAAACTTCTCGCAAGGAGCAGTCACGTGGAACATTTTTGGTGAAGCCTTGGGAGACTCAGCACTGCCCGGACTTTCTTTCACCTCGGACTGGGGCTACAGTCTTAATTGGGAAAATGGGGCGCTCCGGATAAGCGACACCTCTGCTGAAAGAACTTGGACGGAAGATTCGCATTCGGGGGAGACCCTCACATGGGCACAGGGGGAGAACGGCTGGGACGTTGTGGGCGACGCAAGTGGAAGTTTTAACAGTAACGACAGAGTCGCCTTCATCGGCAATACAGATGAAGCAAAAAGTATCCACATGCAGGGAGATCTGGCGGCGCGGACGGTGGATATAAGCGGTCCGGGCAGCTTTACCTTCTCCGCAGAGGCGGATCAAACCGCGAGTCTTGCCGTCGCCGCCATGACCGTGGGAGCGGATACCACCGTCGACACGGCGCTTACTGTAGCCAGCAGCTTATCATTGAGTGATGGAAAAACCTTGACTGTGGGAGGTGCTTTCCGGGCAGAAGGCGCGACGATTACCTTGAATAAGGAATCCAAACTCGTCCTTGCGGTGCAATCTACGGCTCCACAGTATGGCGCGTTTTCTTTGGTGTACGGCGACGACGAAGAAGGCGTCGGCAGCGTGGAGGTACAGGCGCAATCGAATCAGACCATTGACCTTGCTAGGGTTAAAATTGGGGAAAAGGTCGCTCTTCTCCTGAAGCACGTGGAGAGCAGCAGTACCAACTGGGCTTTTTACCAGAATATCGACAGCTTGGAGGAGAACGGGAAAACGGATGTCACCGTAGAGGGGAATCAAATTCTCCTGCAAGGAACCAACGTTGTCGCCAATATCAGCGAGACAGAGGTTGGTCTTTCGGACCGGCTTGTCATCAACAATGGAACGACGACATTATCGGGAGATTTAACGCTCCATAGGGGGCTGCTGGACGTGCGAGGCGCAACACTGAACGTCTCGAATGGTACGATCGATGCCGGCAACGGAATCATTTCCAATAATGCTAGCGCTAATGGAGGTCTCATCAACGCTCAACACGTCGAGACAACTGTGGGGAGTGGGCTCACCCGGACGTACTACGGCGCCATGGCGCTGAGCGGTAACTTGACCAAGAAAGGGCAAGGGTCGCAAGGGGTGTCGGGTGGGTCTGCCAACCAACTTTCCGTCGGAGGAAATGTGGCCATTGAGGAGGGCACGCTCGCATGGGGCAAGACGGGGCTGGACTCTTCCATCGCCGGGAAACTCGATATCCGGGAGCAAAGCACCTTCAAGCTCTCCGGCGGCGTTCTGACGGTAAGCGGCGCTCTCGAGGCGTCGGCGGGCACCCTTGACATAGGCTCAGCTGCGGGTACGCTCAAGCTGCAGGGGGCTGGGGACCATACGCTGGGCACGCTGAATCTGTCCGGCGTCAATGGAACGCTGGATTTGGCAGGTAAACTCACGGTGCAACGCCTCACGGGAAACAACCTCACCTTTGCCGGTCTCACTTTTGCAGAAAACGGACACCTCGTCCTCGGCGCGCCGATCGATGCGGCCATCAATCTCGGTACCATCACCATGAGCGGGAATGCGGAGATGACGCTGGGCGGGAGCTCATACGCGAACCTCCGCTTCACGGGCGTCTGGGCGGATGGCGCCGGCGGCACGCTCACCATTCACCTCTCCGAAGCTTTCCTGCGCAGCATTGCGGGAAATGGGAGCGGTTACCAGCTCTTCTCCTCTTCATGGGCAGACCATGTGGAATTCGCCACAGATGAAGACAGCTTATACGAGGAATACGTGCACCTGAGCTCAGATGGCATGTACGTTATCGTCGATTCTGTGTTAGCCACGGATCTCTACTGGGCCGGGGAAAATGACCTGGTGTGGGGAGAGGGCTCGGATGTTTGGGCGAATGCTGAGGGTGCGGAAGGCAGCACGGCTTGGGGCGGCGTGGGCTGCAATGCTCATCTGGGCTCAGCTTCGGGCACGCACGCAGTCAAACTTGCGGGGGATGTGCGTACGGCTAATTTGGAGATAAAAGGAGCAGATTCGTCTGTAACGTACAACTTTACATCGAATGATGGTACTCTTCATTCGCTCGAGGTAACCGGTAATCTGACCGTCGGCGCTAACGCCCATGTATCATGGGATAACACGGCAAGTTTGTCCGTGGAGGATGATATCACTTTGGGAACCGGCAGCACACTGACCTTTCAGTCCAACTCCCACTCAGTGACGGGCAACTTGGTCATCGGCGACAGCTCTCAAGTGTCGTTAAGTGACGGGGCAAGTTTATCCGTGGGTGGCGATGTCACCTTGACAACCGGTAGCACGCTGGAGTTCCAGTCCAACTCTCACTCAGTGATGGGCAACTTGGTCATCGGCGACAGCTCTCGTGTGTCGTTAAGTGGCGGGACAAGTTTGTCCGTGGGCGGCAATGTCACCTTGGGAAGCAGTGGTACGTTGGGGCTCCAGTCCAGCTCCCACGCCATTGTCCACGGTTCTACCTCTGGTGGTTCTATTACGATTGCCGAGGAAGCCACCTTGGAGATGGATGGTGCAACAGCTTCTCTTGCCAGCCAGCTCTCCGGTTCGGGTACCCTGAAATGGACCGGCGGTACGCTGACACTGGCTGAAAATTTCAGCGTTAGTGAAGGAAGCCCCAAGATTAACGTAGCCGGCGGCACGCTCGTCCTCGGCTATACGAGCACAGTGGACACGGATTATTTGTCCGGTACGGTGCTGGAGATGAATGGAAACCTATACTTCGCCGGAGCATCAGATGTTGCCAACGCCACCTATGTGGTAGGAGGACTGAAAGGAACAGGCTCAGATGTCAAATTGGGCGCGGGAGGAGAGACGGCTAAACTCATCATCGACTACAGCGGAGAAGAAGAGATCTCTTTTACGGGGCAGTTCTCAGATCGAGCTAGTGGCGCCGGGAAAAAGGTCGACCTCGTGAAACAGGGATCGGGCACGCAGATCCTTACAACCGGTCATCTCGATACAAAATCCACCACAGTGAAGGGTGGCACGCTGAAGTTCACAGATGCCGGTACGACATGGTCTGCCTTCACCGTTGAATCTGGCGGAACAGCCATCTTTGAGAAGGGGTGGACATTTAATGGCAGCCCGCTTACCGTGAACGGCGGTCAAATGACGGTAAACGGGAATGCGTCTATTGTCAGCGTCACCATCGAGGGGGGAGACAGCAGCCTGGAAGTCAGAGGAAAGGCTACGGTTACCTCAAATATCACTATTGCTGGGGCGATGACCGTGTATGAAGCTCTTGTCGGAAATGGTTACACCGGAGACATCGTTGTAAATGGCGGTACACTGAAGGTGGGGGAGGCGCATAAGGGTGAAGGCCAAACCGCTGGGCAGCAAAGCCTCAACGATGCGTGGGTGCACAGCCTCGCGGTTCATGGGGGCGAGGTCAATATTGCGGGCAGCCTGGTGGCGCAGCTTAACGGTAGCAATACGGCTATTACTGTGGATAACGGGGGGCAGTTAACCATTGGCGGGCAAATTGCCAATACGTATAACTACAACAGCAATACAGGCATCATAACCTTAGGCGGGGAGACGGGAGAATCGAACAAGGGCACCTTGACTGTTGATGGTGAGGCGAGGATTGGAGGTCTTGTGCTCTATCAAGCAAGTCAAGCTACTTTTGGTGAACGGTTGATACATGTTGGAATTACCGTAAACGCGGGTAAGGTGGAGATAGGGACTACCAACAGAACAGTAGCAGATGATGGAGCCATTTCCTTGACGCCTCAGCAGGCGTGGAACGAGATGGCTTACGGATCCAGTGGTGCGACCACGCTGGTAGAAAATGGCGCAGAACTCGACATCTATGGCAGTGCGCTTTTCCATACAGGACACCATGTCACTGTCAAAGGAAACATGACAGTATATGGCGCACTTATGGGAACATGGACCACTGCCGGGAACGTCGTTGTTGAGGGTGGGACGCTCACGGTCGGAGAGGGAGCCAAGGAAGCAAACGCGATAGACTCGACGGGAAGTAGAACCAGTAGTAGTGATGGTGGGCACAGGACTGGAAATACTGGGACAACAAATAATGCGTATGTAACGACCCTTGCTGTGCATGGGGGACATGTGCGGATATATGGGTCCTTGGTGGCGAGTGCAGGAGATAATGCCATCGTGGTGGATCAAAATGGAGAGCTCAATATACGTGGTGCTATTAACCACGATAGGGGTCGCGTAAGTGACCTGAAAATAGGCAGCGAGAATAGCCTCGGCACGGTCACCATGCAGGATCAGGGTGTAGCTAAGTTGAGAAACCTCACCCTGCAATACACGGGAAGCACGTTTACCACCTCAGGTGGGGTGGATGCGGAAAGCATATCGATCGGCGCCGGCACGTCAGCGACCTTGTCCGGGCAGTTGACGGTGGGAACTGGAATCACGGCGAACGGCAATCTGTCGATAGGCGGGGCGGCAACGGTGAATGGAGCGCAGACGTGGACGATCGGCGCAGGGGGCAAGCTGGAGATGACGACGGCAGGTGCTTCGCTGGCGATGGCGAATGGGGGAAGTCTGGAAATTGTTGTCAACACCGATGGTGGAGGTGGGAAGTTGAAACTTTCGGGCGGTGTCATGCAGAGCTTGGCGGCGGTGAGTGGCGTGAAATTGATGCTGGGTGATTTTGCGCCAACGCAAAGTTGGGACTACGCGCTCTTTGACATCAGTGCAGATGGATGGTCCACAGAGGCTGCCCTTTCCATGCTAACTCATCTTCTGGGAGCAGACTACACCGGACTTGAAAACAACCTCTCAGTCCTTGATAACGGAACGGTTCACTACGAAATGACCATAAAACCCAGAGAGCTCACATGGAATGGCTCTGGGGGAGGAGGTACATGGTCAAACGCAACGAATCCGTTCTATGCGGACAACAAGCCTTGGACGGTGGACGGAGCGGAAGCAGGCTTTTCCTCTTACGATAGCGCCTCCTTCGTCGGGGGACAGGGGGAGGGAGCCATTATCGTTGATGGTCACATCCTCGTCGGTTCGATGAACGTTTCCGGCGGGACAGCGTGGAGCTTCAGCGGGGACAATGTGGAACAGGACACGCTTTTGCTGCGCAGCGGACTGCATCTCACGCAGCTCGGCACACAGGTCAGCTTCGGTGGGAACTTGGCAGTGACGCTCGGGGAAATAACCTTCGCGGGTGGGGGAGGTGTCAGCGGCGAGTCGACGGTGACCTTTGAGGGTACGCATGTCACCCTCTCTTCCTCGCAGCCTGGCATCAGCGGCGCGGGCACGGTGACCTTGAGTGGTGCATCCACTCTCATGTGGGATATCACATCGGATCTTGTGATCGGCGATGGCAGCTCCGGCGAAACTGTACTTAAGATTGCCGGCAGCGGGGAGTTGAGCGGCGGATCTGTGGTCATTAAAAACGGAGCCGAGCTGTGGCTTGCGATGAGCGGCTCCGTTGAACGCAATATACACGGGGACGTGGAGGTGGAAGAGAGGGGTGCGTTTGTGGTAAGCGGCAGCGAGAATTATCTGAATTTGCCCGCCAACAACGACGCCAACTTTTCACTTAAAGTGCATGGTGGGGGGACCTTGGAATTACATGGTATTGGTACCACGTTCACGTATGGTGGCGGTGGAAAAGGGCTCTATTCCTTGCTAACGAGAAACGGTGCCGGCGAGGGTATAGATCATCTCGTGTTGAGCGGGGATACATGCCTGAAAACCGGCTCACAGTACGATGATGATTATGTCTCGAATCACATTCTAAAGTCGATCAGTGTTGAAGAAGGAGCATCGCTGTATTTGTATGACGCTGGGAGGAGCATGCTCTCACACTCAGGACGCACACTGTATATCACCGGGGCGGGAGGAAGCGATCATGCCTATGCTTTGAGTTTGGAGAATAGTGCGCTTGTCAACTGGGACGTTTCTCTTGGAACGGAGGCAGAGAGTGCCGATGCAACGATTGAGGTGACTTCCGGAATTGCGACCATAGCCGGTCAGTTTACGGTGGGAACAGCAACACTCACGAAGACCGGTGCAGGCGAGTTGAAATTGACCGGCGCCGTAATGGGTGAAGGCGGCACCATTGACGTCAAAAATGGCTCTATCACATTGGCTTGTACCCAAGCCTCCGATACTCTGCAGAGCATCGACATTAACCTTTGCGGCGCGGCGGAGCCTGCCACGACGACGGGTGCGCTGAAAGTGGATGAAAGTGCGAGCATAGGCGCGCTGTATGGCAGCGGCACGGTAACGATTGCGGCGGAGAAGACGCTCACGCTTTCGAATGGAAGCGGGGGCCATGAATTGACGGGCACGCTCTCCGGCTCCGGCACACTGCAGGTGCAGGGCGGCATCCTTACCCTGGGGACGGGCTTCAACGTCGGGGAAGGCGCTACACCGCAGATCGCGGTGGAGTCTGCCGATTCCGGCGCTTTGAATGTCAATGAAAGCGCTGCCATAGGCGCGTTGTATGGCAGCGGCACGGTAACGATTGCGGGGGAGAAGACGCTCACGCTTTCGAATGGAAGCGGCAGCCATGAATTGGCAGGCACGCTCTCCGGCTCCGGCACACTGCAGGTGCAGGGCGGCACCCTCACCCTGGGAACGGGCTTCAACGTCGGGGACGGCGCTGCACCGCAGATCACGGTGGACAACGGTGCGACCCTCGTCCTCGGCTACACGAGTTCGACAAGTACCAGTTACTGGTCCAACACGGTGCTGGAGGTGAACGGTAAGTTGCACCTCGGGAATGCAGCAGCAGAGGAGGTGGACAACAACGCCACCTACGTGGTGAAAGGGTTGAATGGCAGTGGTTCCGAGGTGAGGCTTGCCGAGCAAAGTGGTAATGCCAAGTTGATTATCGACACCGCGGAGGGAGAGTATTCCTTCTCAGGAGCGCTCAACGACAATCCAATCAGTGGGGTTAACCACAAATTTGACCTCGTCAAGCGTGGCAGGGGCACCCAGATCTTCACAACAAATCAGTTCGATACGAAATCTACCACAGTGGAGGAAGGCACGCTGAAGTTCACAACTGCCGGTACGACGTGGTCTGCTTTCACCGTTGAATCCGGCGGAACAGCCACCTTCGAGAATGGGTGGACATTTAATGGCAGTCCACTTACCGTGAATGGCGGCATAGTGGATGTGACCACTGGCAATCTAAGCGTGGGTTCTGAGCTGACAATGACCGGCGGAAGTATTACAACCAGCGGGACCGGGACGGTTTCTGCGAGTACCTTGACGCAATCTGCCGGAAGCATTAACGTGGCGGGTGGTCTCAATGTTACGGCGAACACGGGGGTTTACACGATGGCCGGCGGCAATGCTGAAATAGGCGGTAAATTGGGTCTTAATGATACCGGAAACGATGAAAAATTAGTCATCTCCGGCAACGGGTCTGTGACAGCGCAGCAAGTTAAAGGAACGGGAGACGGTCATGCCGGTCGTATCACAGTGGGTACCAAGACCGATGACGGAGTTTACTCAACGGGTTCTCTGACAGTGACCGGAACCGATGGCGATGTTCTGAAGAGCAAAGGGATTTTGGTGCAGGGAAGCGGATCATTGGTGACGGCAGCAGGCTCCGCGAATTTCTACAACACGTGCAGTGACGGAACGAATTCCTTGCACGTGGACGCCGGAAGAGTGGAAATTACGGGAGGAGTGACGATCACTGGGGGTCATGTGTTGGTCGAGAACGCAGGTAGTCTGACAGTGGAAGGACTGATGAGTATGAGCGGAAAGAACCTGAGCGTCAACAATGGCACGGTCGCCTTGAGTGGCGGACTAACAGCCGCTTCTGTGACTCTAACCCAAGGAAGCCTGACGCTGGGTGGGGATTTGAACGTAGCGAACGGGGTGACCGTGAGCGGCGGCACGATGAAGCTGGGTACGGCGAACGTGGCGGAGAACCTGGCGATCTCGCTGAGCGGCGACGCAGTCCTCGAGATGAAGGAGGGGTCTCTGACCATAGGTGCGGACAAGACACTGACATTGACGATCGATGTGGCGAGCGCCGCGGAAGGCGTTAAGCTGCGGCTTACGAACGACGTCATGAGTGCGTTGCTGAGTTTGGCGAGCCAGATCAATTTCAGCATCACGGGTGCACATATTGGAGCCAACTGGGATTACCAGCTCTTCGACGTGACCGATCTGAGCGATATGTGGTCAAATGTCGTCGCGGAGAGTTTCCTGAACGGGATTCTTCATCCGGCCGAAGGAGCCAGCCTGACTGTGGGTGCGGACGGCACGGTACACTATGCTCTCTATGCTGCAAGCCGTGAACTCACATGGACCGGCAGCACAAATGTGTGGAACTCATCCGCAACCAACTGGCAGGCGGGAGGGCAAACGAAGCAGACCTTCAGCGCGCACGATTCCGTCACATTTGACAACAGCGCAACTACGAAGGACGTGACCGTTTCCGGCGACTTAACGCCAGGGGATATCCACGTGACAGGCAACAGCACGTACACCTTCACCGGGCAGGATGCTGCAGACTCTTCAGCATCCATTGAAGCATCCGGGAACTTGTATGTGGACGCCGGTTCGTCGGCAAGTTTCAGCAATTTAACGTCGTTCAGCGTAGTCGGTGGCGAGATAACCGGCTCTCTCACGCTCGAGAGTACGGTGACCGGCACAAAGAGCTTGGGTCACATGACCGTGGAAAGTGACGGCAAAGTTACCATTATGGGCGGAGATGTGACCAACTGGAGCGGCACAACGCTCTCCGGGGGGGGTACGGTGTTGCTGAATGCGGGTAACACTGTGACCGTCGATCGCGACCACAATCTTTTTGCTGCACTTTTTGCGGCGGGCGATGCCAATATCCAGCGTGATGACGCCCACTCGGGCATCGGGCGGTTTGAAATTGCGAGCGGCACGACGCTATCGTTGAACAACAAGGGAGATATCGGCAAAGGACTGAGTTTCATTCGGAATTTAGCCGTGGGGAGGGGCGCCGTTTTGCAACTGGCCGATAATGTGTTTGATCCCAACGATTCCAGCTATACGAACGCCGGGACCTTGGTACTCTCCGGCGGAGAGGGAGAAGGGGCTGCCGTTCTGGAAAACACCAGACAAGGTGGTTCGAACAACGGTGTATGGGTAAAATGGAACATAGAACTGGAAGACGATGCGACTGTGAAGAACAGTGGCAGTGGAGTCTTTAATATCACCGGGTCGGCAACTCTCGATGCGCATGGGCACACGCTGACCCTGGAAGGACAGCAGAAGACCTTCTGGTTTGGTGAGCAGTCCGGGAGCTCCTCCTTTGGGGCGGCAGAAGAGTCCACCGGCGCCATTTCACTGAACTCCGGGGTAACGCTGAACTTCAAAACGACGAACGGCGCCAGCTTCTCGGGGTACGACATGAGGCTTTCCGAGAACTCAACGCTCCAGATGAAAAATAACGCCACGTTTAAAGCCCTGTCGGGTGCGGGCACCGTGGGCTTTGACAACAACGTTACAATGACGTTGGCCGACGAGAGTACGGTGGCGTACACCGGCACGCTCGCCAGCGGACACAATGGAACGGTCGCCGTGAGTGCCGGAGCAAAGTTTCTGCTGGGGAGTGGTGCAAGCGTTGGCAACACGTTGAACATTCTTGGCACGCTTTCAACGGAAGCGGGAGCCGGTGACAGCCTGGTCGAGGCAACGGTCAACGTTCTCAATGTTGGGGACGGTGGGCAAGTCACGCTCGGGGATCACTCGACACTCACAGTGACTACGCTCGGAGGTGTGGAGAGTCAGTATGGCAGCATCACCGGTTCCGGCACCTTGAAGCTGACCGGAGATGGGGGAAGTTTCGCAGGCGCCATCGGGTCGAACTTGGAGTACGCGGGGAGCGGGACAACGGCTTTCAACTACACGGGAGCCTTCTCGGGGACGACCCTGACCGTGACGAGCGGGAGTCTGACTTTGGGAAGCGGCTTTGGCTTTGGGACGGAGGCAGCGCCGGCTGTCGTGGTAAACGACGGCACGCTAACCTTGGATTATGAAGACGGACAGACAGGCGGTCTGCTCACCATGGGTGGAGGCACTTTGAGTGTCGGTACGACAGCGACAAATGGCTACACCTTCGCAGGTCTCTCCGGCACCAGCGGCGCCTTCTCCGGCTCCGGCAAGTTGGTGCTGAATGTCGGCGATGGGACACAGGAGTTCGAGGGAGTTATCCAAAACTACTCCCTTTCGCTTGAGAAGAGTGGGGATGGCACGCAGACGGTGAAAGGAACTGCGTCGGCTGGAAGCCAGGTGAAGGAACTCACGGTGAGTGGCGGCGTGTTGGAGTTTACCGGTAGCTTGACCGAATCTAATGCAGGCGGCACCTACGGCGTGACGGTGAACAATGGCGGCGGATTGAGCGTAGGAGGAGGTTTGCTGACAAACAGGGGCGTGCAGGTGACTGGCACGGGGAGTTCCCTATCTGTCACCGGTAATCTGACACTGAATACGTGGGCGGATCTCACGGTGACGAATGGAGGCAGTGTGACTGCACAAGGAGGATTGGGTGGAAACCAGAATGGTGCCGGGCAGGTAGCAGTAGGCGGGCACGATGAAAGTGGGAACTCCATTGGCACTCTGATACTTGGTAGGAGTGAGGGGAACACTACAAACCAAGTTGCGGGGTTAATGGTGATGGGGACTTCCGGGGCGCAGACCTCCACATTGACAGTGTATGGAAATCTTGCAGTACAAGGGTATTCACACACAGGT
Source organism: uncultured Akkermansia sp. (assembly GCA_947588645.1). Classification (GTDB taxonomy): domain Bacteria; phylum Verrucomicrobiota; class Verrucomicrobiia; order Verrucomicrobiales; family Akkermansiaceae; genus Akkermansia. The sequence continues at coordinate 52,430 of CANPYO010000003.1, forward strand.
AACAGCAACGTTGCGTTAGAGAACGGTATGCAGCTTGGCTGGGGAGCTACGGGTACCATCACAGGTGCGCTGACGGTTGGGAACGCGCAATATTCAAGCGGTCTTGCCATAGGTGGCGCGGAGGAGGGTAACACGGGCACGCTGACGGTGACGGGTCTGTTGACGGCGCATCACCTCGCGGTGGCTGGTAACGGAAGCCAACTTACGACGAACGGCGGGTTGACGGTGACAACAAGTGCTGTGATTGAAAGCGGCGCATCCTTGATTGTGGCGAACGGCGGCGTTTCTTCAGGCGCTTTCACCGTGGGCGGTTCCCTCGCCTTGACGGGGAGCATCGCTACCGATGTGCAATTTATTGGGCAAACCGGCAGCACCATCACGCTGACAGATGCCGGAACTGCGTTGACGAATTCGCAATTCTCGGGCACGATCGCGAAATTGGTGCTGGGTGGTTCTCAGAGTAACGCACCTTCAACGGTGTTCAAGATGTCCGGTACTGTGACGCAATCATCTCACGTCTTTGATTCTATTGAAGTGGGCGCGGGGGCGCGACTCTCTCTTGGAAGTACAGCCTACTTGGACAAACTCATTTTGGCAGGCGGAGAGCTCTACAACGATCACAGCAGCCCATCAACGGGAAACGTGCAGGAAATTGAACTGAAGGAGGGTACAACGTCCTCATACAATTCGAACAACTACGTACTATCCCTCAAACTGGCGCATAAGTTGACCGGGAAAGGGTCTCTGCAGTTCATTGCGGGTGACTCTGGACTTGAATTTTCTGCAGGATTTGACGGAACAGAGTTTGAAGGTCTGTTGGAGATGAACGTTGCTAGCGGGAGCTACGGAAATCTCGCGGTGGATAATGATGTTGACGTGGTGTTTGCCGATGGTGGCAGTCTGAAAGTCACCAGCGCAGGTGCTGTGAGTTTGGGAGCCAGCTCTTCTCTGACAATTTCCGATGCTTTCAATGTACGGGGAAGACTACTTCTTGGGGAGGGAGCTACCCTTACTCTGGATGGAACAGGAAATGGTGCCGTAGAAGGGAATACTTTGAATAACAATGTTGGTGGTCTTGGTGGTTCCGGCGGTAATCTGGTGCTAATGGGCAGCCAACTAACTGTGAGTAAAACAAGGGATGACTTCGGCGGTCTCGCTTCGTTGGATTTGCAGACCAAAGGAGATGTCACTTCCTCCTTCACGCTGACGACGGGAGACTTGACCGTGAAGGATTTGAAGGGAGCGGGGAGTGTGACGTTGAGCGGCGAGAATGCCAAGCTGACGCTGGCGTACGGCGGAGACGAGGCGGACGGAGGAAGGTATGAGGGAACGATCAGCGCGGCGGAGCTGGCTTATGCCGGAACGGGCAGCGACAAGAAGTTCACGCTGACGCAGGGCTTTGCCGGCGCGAAGCTGAGCCTGAGCGGTGGCACCCTGGTGTTGCAGGGATCAGTCGGTGCAGCGGGAGAGAATACGTGGGACATTAGCGGAGAAACACAGCTGGATTTGAGCGCGGAAGGACTCAGGCTCTCCGGTGAAAGTATCGCGTTGACGGTCGATGTGAGGGAGGACAACACGCTGGGGGCGCTCAAGCTGAGCGAGGCGATGTTTACTTCTTTGCAGGAGCTGGCGAGTGGCCATAATCTGACGCTCACTCTGACGGGAACAGCGTCCGGGCAGAAGTACAGGCTGATTAATACAACGGAGCTGGGAGACAGCGTCACGCAAGAGACTCTGCAGAGCTTCCTGGACAGCATCCTGCCGAGTCATGATGCGGGGTGGCGAGGAAGTGTGACCATTGATGGTGAGGGCTACCTAGCGGTGGCGACGGGGCACGCCCTGACGTGGGATGCCGCCGGCAGCCCGAGTGGGACGTGGAAGACCTTTGCAGAGAACGAGAGCGACAAGCCGTGGGATGATGGCAATGCCGGAGGTGCGGAAAGCGGGTTCTATGATGGAGACAGCGTGGTGTTCAATGACAGCGAGACCACAGAGCACACTATCACGGTGAGCGGCACGGTGCAGCCGAGCACGATGGAGGTGCAGGCGGGGACGTGGACGTTCAACAGCACCGAAACCGCCGCCATTACTTCCGAAAACGAAGCCCTGACGGTGTCGGGTTCAAACGCTAACGTGACCTTCTCGGGCTCCGTGGGCATCAACTTTGGCGGTGGGGTGACGGTGTCGGGGCAGAACGCCACTCTGACTTGGGCGAGCTCCGGGAACATGCAATCTGCCGGTGCTCTGACCTTGTCGGGAAAGGACGCGGAGATGCTCCTCACCGGCGCGGGACAAGTCCGATTCAGCGGCTTGCACCTGGAGAATGGCGCGAAGCTGTACGTCTCGGGCGGCGGCGTCAAGAATTTCGGGGGGAGTACATCCAGCCCGGGCATCCACTTGGGCGCAGACACGGAACTGGTGATTCAGGATGGCGGTGATACGTATGGAACGGGCGATGGATGGATCAAAGATGGTGTGAACTTTGCGACGGGCGAGGGAAGCATTGTGCTGGAGGGAGTGACGACGACTAACGCTGGAGACCACATCGGTCTTCTGTGGGCGTTTATGGGCGCAGGAGATTCGGCAACCGGAGATCAGATCGGGGCGCTGAAGCTGCGAAAAACTGAGGAGGGGAGAGGCACGGTGCTGACGATGAGCGGTGAGATGGGTGGCAGTGGCAACGGGCACGCGCTAGGTAATTTCAAGCATATTTATGTGGAAGAGGGCAGCACGCTGATCATCTCCTCCGCAGCGTTGGGGACAAAGCGCCACACGGGCAATGTGCTGCATGTGGCTGGGACCGGTGCAACGGGACAGGATGCGGCGCTGATTTTGAATAATGGCAGCCTCGATTGGGACATCACGGCCGATGACAACGCCACCATCAAGACAACGGCTGGCGTAACATACGGAAATCACACCTTGGATCTGAATGGGCACGCGCTGACGTTGAACTTGGGGGCGGCGTTGACATTGAACACCGGCACTACGTTGACCGGCATCGCTGATGGAGGCAACACACTGGTGAAGATGGGGACAGGTCAGTTGACCATGGGCGCCGGTGCGATTTCAGTGGGAGAGGGAGTCACCGGGACGTTGGACGTGCAGCAGGGAGCGCTGTGGATCCAGCACAACGATCTCACGGGGTGGGGTGTGAAATTGGCGGACGAAACAATATTCCATGTCGGTCATCTCGACGGGACCAATGGTGGTGAGGTCAAGGTGGGATTCCTGGAGGGCGGGAGTGGGATCGTTCGCTCATACACGTCTACCTCCTACCTCGCCACACTTGTCCTGACAGGGGGCGAGGGCGTGGAGAAGACTTCCTTGGCGGTGTTTAAGAACTCTAACGATAATGCCTCGAATACGAGCTATCTTAATTTGAAGAAGGAAAATTCAGGTACTCAGACTTTCTCGGCGGGCGCCTTCGGTAACTTGAATACAGTTACCGTGACGGGCGGCGAGTTGACGTTCACCGGGACGGGAGCAGTTACGGATGGGGTCACGTTGAGTGGGACGGGCAAGCTGACGTTGAGTGGCGGCACGAACTTCGAGGTCGGCAATTTTGTGAACATTGGAGGAGCCATCAGCTTGGAGGGTACGTCGTCGGAGCTGGTGGTGGATGGTTATGTGCAGGCAACCGGCTTGGAAGGCTCAGGTAAGGGCGTGACGGGCTCGGGCACGTTGAAGTTGACCGGGGACGGCGGAAGTTTCTCGGGTAGAATCGGCTCGAACTTGGAGTACGCAGGGACAGGGACGCTGACCTTGAACGGGCAGGTGACGGGCGCAGTGGCAGTGGACAGCACGAGTGGCACGCTGGTTCTGAATGGCGCGAACAACACCATCGGTGCGCTGAGCGGAGGCGGCGAGTTGGATGTGCAGGGTGCGACGCAACTGACGGCGGGTGGCGACATCGGCACATTGAAGGTCGGTGCGGCGATTGATTTGCGGGAGAGTTTGACCGTCACCACGATGGGTGGCGGTGCGGGAAGCATTGTGGTGGCGGCGGACAAGACGCTCACCGTGTACGGCTGGACGGCGGAGAATGCGACATTGACCGGGCTCACGCTGAACGGCGGGGCGACCTTGGATTTGAAGGCGATGACGAGCGGCACGGCAGACATCGGAACCCTCACGGGGGCGGAGTTGTCTGAGGAGAAGAAGGCGACCGTGAAGATTGGCAACGTGTTCGCCGAGAATAACAACCTCAAGCTCAAGATCGGCTCGTTGAGCGGATTCGACAGCGTCAAGCTCCAGTTGGATGTTAGCGCGCTGGAATTGTCTGAGGACGGCGACAAGTACGAGCTCTTCAGCGATTTCAGGGAAGATCTTTTGGGCAGCATTGAGCTCACCGGACTGACCGGGTTTGTTCCGGACGGTCATCACGTCCTGCGGTTGACGGCTGCGGGCGTCCTGGAGTACAACGTGAGTGACGGAACGCTTGTGTGGGACAAGAACGAGACGGAGGATGGCACGTGGGAGGCGAGCGACAGCAAGGATTGGAAGGGCGGCTTCACCTTCGCGAATGGAGAGGACAGCGCGAGTTTCGGAGAGGAAGGTCTGACGGATAGCTCGGCGACCGTGACTCTGAGCGGCGAGGTGAAAGCCGTGAACGTGCAAATTGCGTCTGGGGGCTACACCTTCGAGATGAACGCAGAGGACGGCTCGCCTGACAGCTTGACCGTGAGCAGTAAGCTGGAGTTGGGTGCGGCCACGCACACAACCTTCAAGGCGACCGTGAACGTGAGCGGTGCGGAGAGCAAGCTGACCGGAAGCGGAGACTTGACCCTCGGCGAGAACGGCAGTCTCACGGTCGATACGGCGCTCACGAGAGACGGAGACAGTTCTTACACAGGCACCATCACGCTGGACGGCGGTGCGCTGACCGCGAAGGGCGCAGTGAACGTGGCTCTGGGCAAGAACGGTGGTACGCTGCACGACAGCAGCGCAGCATCCGGTGAGGGCTTGACCGCGACTCTGAACGATGCGGAGGGTGCAGATAGCGTGGGCGTGTTGACTGCGGAGGGAACGCTGACACTGTCGGGCACGACGACGGGAACTGTGTCCGTGGCGGGCGGTGCGACCGTGACGGGCGATGCGACGAGCGGCGTGACGGTGGCGGGCATCACCGGAGGCGCGGTGGGGGATGACGCTACAGCGACGACGCTGGCCGGGAAGATCATCGTCAGTGATGGAGTGGTTGAGGGAACCGAGCCAACTGAACACCAATACGCGGGCAAGCTCCGCACGGATCTGGAGCTGACGGTCAGCCAGGGCAAGCAGAGCCTCACGGCTGCTGACCAGGGCATGGCGAAAGCCACGGTAGAAGGCGGCGGCGATCTGACCCTGGCGAGCGGCACGGTGGTGTCGGGTGAGGTGACCGTGAACGACTCCGGCAAACTCACATGGAGCGGTACCCTGACAGCGGGGGTGCTGAAGGGCGACGCGAATCTTGGCGGAGAAGGGTTGAGTTTGGAACTGACCGGCGACGGCAGCAGTTACAGCGGCAACTTGAATTTGGATGCCTTGACCGCGAGCAGCGGCACGCACGAGCTGGCGGGTGGCGTGGATTTGGACACCTTGACGATTGAGAATGGCGCCACCCTCGTGCTCAACGACACGACAGGGGAGACTGCTGCCATCGGCACGCTGGATCTGAAGAGCGCCGGCACGCTGACCATCGGCGGCGACGAGGCTCACGCTGGAGTCAGCTTCACTCTGGAGGACGCGGAGCTGGCCGGCGGCACGATCAATGGCTACGGCACGCTCAACCTGACGGGCACGGGCACGATCGGCAGTGCAATTGCCGGCAGTCTGACGATTACCTCCGACGGTACGCAGACCCTCACGGGCAACGTGAACGCCGGAAGCATCACGGTGGCCAGCGGGACGACTCTGGAACTCGGTGCAAGCGAAGGTTCCGAAGAGCAGACCATCACCCTGACCGGAGGCTTGATTTTGGAGGACGGCGCCAAGGTGACCATCAACGCCGGTGGTATGAAGAGCTTCGGAGGGAGTTGGCATAGTCAAGGTAACACCTCAGGGGGCATCACACTCGGCGAGGGCAGTGAGCTGGTCATCACCTCTGCTGCCGCTACCGCGGGTGGATGGAAAGGTGATAATAACGGCGGAAATTGGGGAGACTGCTTCGTGCATGGTACGGGGGGCAGCTTGGTGTTGATGGGGGTGACAAATGCGGCAGGTCTCCTCAGCGACCATCTTGTGGAAGTGTCAAGTGCGACAGCTCTGACTAATCACGTGATTGGTACTTTGGTGCTGGGCACTGATGAGAGTGGTACTGGAAGCACATGGACTATCAGCGCCGAAACTATGAGATCCATTTGGAGCGCTTTTGGTGCTGTGCGGGTAAAGAGTGGGAGTCTGTTGCAATTAGGATTCAACGTAGGTACTACTGCCGCTGCACCCACTATTGAGTTGGAGGGTAGCGTGGCGGGCGACGCCCTGCGGCATTCGTTGCTCGTTAGCGTTGCCGGTACATTTACGCACCTCGGAGAGTTCAAGCTCATCGGAGAGCAGGAACAGGTGGCGATTGAGGTGGCACAGGCGAATGGAATCTTGGACCTGCAAGGAAAACTTACCACGGTCGATGGCGACAACGTCAGCCACACGCTGGTGAAGCAGGGCGCGGGTACGTTGAAATTGAGTGGCAACTTCGCGACGGGAGAAGGTCAGAGTGGCACGCTGGATGTGACGGCGGGTACACTGACGCTGGCGTACACGGATACCACGGCGTTGGCTGACTACGGCATCACGTTGGGCGATACCAGCGCGGAGGGTAGCACAGTCGTGTTGAATTTGGGCGACGCAGCGTACAAGGTGAAGAGCCTGGCTGACGATGAAGGTGTGACTGCCGGCGGACAGATCACGGGCACGGGTACGCTGGAGTTACTGACGGCTGATGAGAAGAAGAGCACGTTGGCGAGTGTGGGTGCGAACGTGAGCCTGATCATGAGCGGCGAGGGCACGCAGAGCATCACGGGCGCGTTCAATGGTGCGAACATTACGGTGAATGAGGGCGAGCTCGTTCTGGGATCTGCAGACAATCAGGTGAACGCGACGGGGAATGTGACGCTGACGAGAGGCACGCTTGCTTTCGGGAACACGGCGAACACCGTGGCTGGAACGATGAGTGGCACGGGCAACTTGCAGCTGACCTTCGGTACGGAGGGAGAGCAAGCGGGCAAGGCGACGCTGAGCGTGGGCGCGATGAGTGGCAGCTTCAGTCTGCAGGATGCGGCGACGGGTAAGGAGCTGTCCGGTGATACCAACAAGCTGTATCTCACCATCACGGCGGGAGCGGAGAACGAGGAGGGAGAGGGAGCCGACTACACCGGTACGCTGACGCTGAACAGCCTGACGATGAGCGGCAGTGGCACGCAGCGACTCAGCGGCGATGACAACAGCCTTGGAGTGTTGACTATGGATGGCACCGGCACCCTGGCTTTGGATGGCACGACGAGCGCGACAAGCGTCACTGGCGAGGGCACATTGACGGGTAGCTCGACATTGACCTTGACGGGTGAAGGCAGCAACTTCGGCGGCAGCGTGACGGCGACGGAAGGCCAGCATTTGTCTCTGAGCATCGCGACGGAGGCGGTGGAGCACAGCCACACCTTCAGTGGTACGAATCTCAGCTTCGGGTCGGTGTCCATCGATCGCGGCACGCTGAAGTTCACCGGAACCGGGCTGGATATCACCGGATCCCTGACCGTCGGCAATAACCAGTA
>CANPYO010000004.1 GCA_947588645.1 uncultured Akkermansia sp.
CTCCCCGTTCGAGCTCACGCTCACGCCTCTCTTGAAGGTGTACTTGTCGCTCTCTTCCAAGGTCAAGCTGCCTCCTCTGATGTTGAGTCCTTCTCGCACGATTAAGATTGAGCCATCCAAGAGTGTCCATGTCCAGTCGCCACTCGTGACTTCTACTGTGTGTGCCAACACGCCTTCCTTGATGCTCACTTCGCCTCCCTCCGCCTTGTCAAACGTCGCGGCGTCGCCTGCCGCAAAGTAATTTCCCTCTCCCCATGCGGAGGTATCGCTCTCCGTGCTCACTTTCCACGTGCCGTCCCAGACTCCTTCGGCCGTTCCATCGCCGTTCCATGTTCTCCTCTCGCCTGTCAGTGCCTGAACGACGGTCAGTCTCCCGGTCTCATCCAGCTCGTACGCAAAGTTTTCTCCTAAACCGGTCTCCCCTAAGGAGTTCACGACGGCCTCCCTAAATATATCGACTTTGGTGAGCTGCCCCAAGTCGCTAAAGAGCTGGTACCCCCATTCCTCGTACGTTTCCACCGTAATCTCTTCCGCTCCGCTCAGCGTCAGTGTCAAGTTGCTGCCCCATTCAAAGTTCTCGTTGTCCACATGGATCACTCCTCCCGCTTTCGCTGCCTCTTGCGTCCCCACCGTGATGTTCAGTGTCCCGGAGCCGGTGATGCCGCTGCCCTGTCCGAGGGTCAGTTTCCCTCCCAAGTTCACAATGGCTCCCTGATCAATCCCCAACGTCCCCCTCAGAGTCGTGTCCGCTCCCAGTGTCCAGGACGCGCCGCTCTGCAAGTTCACCTTCGTTCCTATTGCCCCGGTGAAGGCGCCTTCCTCTACCCCTGTCAGTATCAATGTGCCGCTGCCGTTGATCTCTCCGCTGCCCGTCACGCTCTTCAACGTGGCGCTTTTTCCCTCCTCAACACTCAAGTTGCTGTTGCTCAGGTCGACCTTCACGCTACTGTCTTCCCGCGTGCCCAAGAGAGCCAGGGTCGATGTGCCGCTCCCCTGCGTGTTCTTCACGTTCAGTGTCCCGCTCCCGCTCAGCACGGTTCTCAGGGTTCCTCCCGCCAGATCCACTGCTGCTGTGCCGTCGGTCGTCCCCAACGCCAGCTCGCCCACCTGATTCTCCCCACTCGCCAGTTTCAGGGTCATGCGATCTTCTCCCACCAAGCTCAGGGTTCCTTCCCCGCTCAGGCTCATCGCTCTGCTATTGCTCTGCTCCAGGATCAGGGTCCCACTCGTCACGGTGAGCCTGTTGCCCGCATACGCTCGCTTCAATGTGTACGTCCCGCCTCCCGCATATTCCAACGCTGTGCTGATACTCCCGCCGTATGTGTGTTCTCCGCTTTCCGTCAGTCTCAATGTGCCCTCGCCTGTGAAGCTGCCGTAGATTGCTTCCGTCGTCACCAAACTTCCCACGGTCAGCGTGCGGTTGGCTCCTATCGCTACTTCGGTGTCTTCCGCCCCAAAGGTCAATGCGGCTACGCTGTCTTCCGTTGCGACTCCTTTCCCCATCAGTTCCAGCTTCCCTCCGTTCAGGGTGACTGTTCCTTCCTCTGCCGTCGCCAGTTGCGTGCTGATCTGCAAGGTCCCGCTCTCTATTGTCAGCTCCCCTCCGTTGTATGTGCCAAGTGTGTAGCTCCCTGTTGAACCTCCCGCAGGCGTCAATATCAAATTACTGCTCACTGTACCGCCGAAGGTGCCACTCGCTGCCGTCAATTTCAAGGTACCATCTCCTGTGACGCTGCCGTACTGATTCTCCATGCCTCCGAGCGTGGTCGCCGTGAGTGTCGAGTGATCCCCAAGCGTGACTTGCCCACCGTTCCCTACATTGAGAGCGTTGACCGTTGCCTCGACCGGATTGTCATCGGCGCCCGCTTTCGTGGAAAGAGTACCGGTCACTTCCACCGTGTTGCCGAAACTGGCTCCGTCCCCCAAGTACATGGTTCCCGTCAATTTGATGGTCCCGAGATGTCCCGGACACACATTCCCCGTAAACACCTGATCCTCCGCAGCCTCACCCGATATGGTCAGAGTATTGGAGTTTTGTTCAACGGTTACCTTGCCCTTCCCGTACAGAGCCTTGATTTCCGCATTGCCGCTCCAGTGCATCAGCTCAGTGTTACTGTCGTCAGCATTCAGATGAACCGCCATCCCCGTATAGGTTCCCGCTAAAGTCAACTTGCCACCGGAATTCACTGTTGCCGTGGTGTTCTCTTCAAACGTGGCTCTGTTTCCCAGCGCCAAAGTCCCGCTCGTCACAGTCAGACTCTCCCCCGTAAACGCCCCGTCGTATGTGAATGTCTCGCTTCCCGCATACTCAAAGTTCGACCCGATAGCACCCGCAAAACTTCCACCATTCCCGGTCAGCTTCAACAATCCGGAGCCGGTGACGCTGCCGTACTGATTCTCCACGCCTCCGAGCGTGGTCGCCGTGAGTGTCGAGTGATCCCCAAGCGTGACTTGCCCACCGTTCCCGACATTGAGAGCGTTGACCGTTGCCTCGACCAGACTGCCCTCGATGCCAGCTTCCGTGGAAAGCGTGCCACGAACGTTCAACGTGTTGCCAACGTTTGCGCCATTCCCGAGCAGGAAGGTCGCTCCGTTATTCACAGTGACGTTACCACTGGCGTTGCCAGTGACGCTTCCGGTGTATGCCTCCCCACTGGCGCCTACAATCGTCAACACATGACCACCGTCGAAGTTCACTTCCCCTCCTCCGCTCAGAGACTTTATCTGTGCACTCTGACCCATTTTGAGACGACCTCCATCCAGAATAACTCCGTAGGCTCCCATATTCAGAGGACTACTGGTGGCCAGCCAGAGCGTTGCTCCTTCGCCCATCTCAATTTCACCTCCAGTTTCTCCACGCATTTGGAAACCTTCGTCAATCTTCAACTGAGAAGAATCAACTCCACTACCTTTTACCGTGAGTTTGTGACCCTTACCATCAAACGAACCAGCAAAATTGCCAGATCCGGCAAAATGCAGTGTAACATTCCCCACATAGATAGCAGCGTCATTCGCCAGTTCCACATCCCACTTCATCCATTCTTGTGTTGTAACCACCAAAGCTCCCGTTACATCCTGCCCTTCAATTCCTTGCCCATCAAGCACAAGCGTTCCGTGCTCGTTGTATTTTGTACTGTTAGCGTTTCCCCAGTCGAATACAGGGTTACTGACTTGAAGAGAGGCTCCACTTTGTACCACCAAGTAACGAGCAAAACTCAACCCCTTACCAATGGTTTGAGCATTGGCGCCAAAAGTTAGCGTCGTTCCGCTCGCAATTTCAAACCGCCCGATACCTGCATGATCGCCATCACGCTGGATATCGGCATCGCCCGCGGCGAAAAGGGCAGCGAAAAGATTGTTGTTGCCATCGACGGTCACAGTGCTACCCGCATTCAGCACCACCGTACCATCGCCGGAGAGCGTTGTGCGACTCCAGTTACCTGCCTCACCATCCGTAATGGTAACTATACCGTCACTACCCACGCTCGCTGTGCCGAGACTCTTTGCGCCCGCGGAATCCAGCCCCAGGCTGCCAAGGATTTCAGCACTCGCCACTTCGAAAGAATCCAATTCGCTGAACGTGGCTGTTGCACCCTGCGCCACCGTCAATCCACCAGTGACACGAACCGAAGCTCCTTCCTCGCCAGTGAATGTCCACGACCCGCTGCTCACCGTCATCTTGCCGGCCGTTACTCCCCCGGCAATCGTCACGGTCCTGTCCACACCCTCGACGCTTCCATCAAACTTCACATAGCTGCCCTCAGTGAAATCCTCTCCATCATCACCAAAGGGAGCGTCCGTTGCCCATGTATCGTCATCACCGGTACGTTTCCACGTGAGCCATGCTTCATCCCCCCAAATCAGCCTACCATCGTTTGTTAGTCTCACGTTGCCGTACTTTTCCGATACTCCTTCAGCCAGAGCCACTTTAAAGTAACTCTGCAAGTTGTCCACACCGTTGGCGATCACCAGCGTAATGGCACCACTCTGGGCACTCTCTCCAAAGAAGTCGGCTCCCAATTCAATGGTCAGTTTGCCGTTGGCATCAGAAAGTTTGGTACCCCAACCAGCCCCGCTCAACACCAACTGCTGTTCCTCTGTCCCCAATGCGAGCTTGCTGTTACGCCCCCACGTGAGCTCCCCCGTGAGCGTGAGACTCTCCGCCCCAAGGTCGAGGGTAGCGTCCTCACCCAGCGTCAGCGAGGTCAGCCCGCCTGCCGTGCCTACTCCGGCTGTCAGCTTGAGCGTGCCGCTCGCCACCTCCAGCTTCCCGCCGCCAAAGGGCTGCGTCAACGTGTACTCGCCACTACCCGCATACGTGAGGTTCGAGCTGATGGTCCCTCCAAAACTCCCGTTCGAGGCTGTCAGCTTCAAGGTGCCGGGGCCGCCAATGCTGCCGTACGTCTTTGTCTCTTCTCTCACGCCATCGAGTGAAGTCACGGTTGCCGTGCGATTGCTGCCAATCGTCAGCGTCGTTCCCTCCTCCAGCGCCAGTGTTCCAAGGCTGTCCGCCGTCGATGCCGTCGCATCGCTCAAAATCAGACTGCTGCCGTCGGTCATATTGAACCCACGAGAAGCCGTCAGAGTGCCTCCCACGGTCATTGTTCCGCCCAACATCTTGGAAACAGCCCTTTCCAGAGACACTGCTCCGGTCACCGTGAGACTTGAAGTGTCGTCCAAAGCCTCAATCCACCCTGCCGTGAAGGTGTCGACAGCCATCTGTGTATTATGCAACTCCAACGCCCCAGTGCTGGTCACCGACCCGACCGACAAGGCGCCACCGTACAAACGTAATACGCCGGTCAGGGTGATCGTTTGGAACGATCCCATTGCAGAAGCCGCGTTGAGGCTCTTTTGATCCCCTATAATCAACGTGGCGCCCGTTTCATTCGTTGCGCTGCCGCCCACCAATTGGCTGACCGAGTTTTGTCCTTGAGAGATGTTCAGGGTAGCTCCATCGTGCAGCGTCACGGTTGTCGGAGATCCTTGAGTATCCGCCCCTCTGGTCCATAAAGCGCCAATCAAGTTGTTTACCGTCACGGTGCCGCTTTCGATAGTCAGCGCACCGCCCGTGAACGCACCGCCCAGCGTCAGCGTATTCGCACCACCCGTGTAAATCAGGTTCGCACTAATAGCCCCACTGAATGTGTTGGTCGCGGTCGCCGTCAAGTGCAACGTGCCGTCCGATCCCGTAATGGCGCCCGATCCCTCCAGCGAAGTCGCGTTCACCGTGCGGTTGTTGCCAATTTCCAAGGTCGTTCCGGTTCCCAGATTCATCCGCCCAAACGAGTATGACGCACGGCTTGCAGGCTCAGCGTTCCCAATTGTGAGTTTGGTCCCGGAGCCCACCAGTGACAGACCCACGGATTGCACCGAACCCGTGCCGGAAAGCGTGAGTTCCGCAGCCGCATTCGCGCTGCCCACGGTGATTGTTCCGGTGGCATTCAGGCTTCCCCCCCCGGAGAAAACCCAGTCGGTTCCCTCGCTCACTGTCACATTTCGCGGTGTCAGCGTTCCGTTAAGTGTCACCTCAGAACTCACGTTTTCTCCGGGCGTGAAGGTCACATCCCGCGATCCGGTGAAAGCAGCAGCGCCACCACCATTGTTCCAGTCGGTGTTCCCCCCATCATCACTCCACACATGATTGTCGGCGGTACCTGCCCACTGCAGCGAATCGCCCGGCTCTTGCTCACTCCATGCCAGATGCCCTTGGTCATTGATATGCAGATTTCCGTACGTACTCGTACCGTCCGTTTCGAGCGTGAACACATCCGCCCAGGAGCTGTCCCAATCGATGCCTTCATAATTGAAGAAATCCCATTCTCCGTTATGACCCGCAAACTGCTCCATGAATTCATCCGACAGATGGACGTGCAGAGTTCCTCCGTCCGAACTCAGGCTGAAGCCTTGCCCCAGCGTTATCTTATTAGATCCTCCCCAGATCAAGTTCGCCTCTCCGCTCAGGCTTAACGCCCCCTTTAAGCTCATTGTTCCGCCAGTCACAGTCAAGGTGCTCCCGGCGCCCAGGCTCAGGCTCGTCAGTCCTCCCTCTCCGCCGTTCAATGTTGTAACCGTCAGCGTCTGTGCGTCCGCCACGCTCACTCCGGCGCCGTTCACCGTCAGCGTCCCGATAGAGCCGCCGGCCTGCATCGTCATCGTTGCGCCGCCGGACAGCTGCACGGCGGAACTCTCCCCGTTCAGGGCGCCTCCCACGATGGCGTTGACACCGGCAAGCTGCAGCGTACTGTTATTCAGCGCGACACTATCCGTGCCTATGGTGACATGACTCTGCGCATCGCCACTGCCCGCGCCTTGAACGATCAAGGTTTGGCTGTTTCCGAGCGTCACACCCGACAGCGTCCAGTTCGCGGATTCCGCCAGAGAAAGCGTCCCGTTCGTCGCGCTTCCACCCAGACTCGCGTTCTTCAACGTACCCGTGCCGCTCAAGTTCAACACATTCCCTTCGGCTGTCCCGTTCTCCAGGCTCACACTCACCGTTGACGCATCCGCGCTCAGTGTCAACCCACTGCCGCCTTGAACCTTGATCGTACCCGAGTACCCGCCCATATTCGCGCCCACTTGCAGAGCGCCGTTTTCCACCACGATGTTCCCCCTGCCGACAAGTGTGCCGCCCGCATCCAGCTTCAAGGTTCCCGCCCCCTTCTTCGTGAGGGTATGTTCTCCCACGTTCAACTCCTTCATCAACGTCCACGTGTAGACATCTCCGCTTGTCGCCGCCTGCACGCCGATGCTCGTGTTCCCCTCGATCGCAACGTTCCAATAGATGTTGCTCCTCGCGTTCGCGTCTCCACTAACCACTGGATTGTACCCCAGCACCAGCGCAGCATCAGCAGTTCCTCCTCCCTCACCTTCCACCGTTGTGTAGGTCGCGTTGCTGCCGTTCCCCGACAAATGCAGCGTACTCTCCTTCTGCGTAACGCCCAGTGCGCGACTGCGCACCACCAAACTGGATCCATCTTCCACCCACAAATTTTCCAAGACTCCGAGACCATGTTTGGTTTCATTGTCGTTATGATTCCCCATCTCTGCGTCAAGCGCCAACGTCGTTCCGGTTCCTTCGCTCGCCCGTAATTTCAGGTTGCCAATCCTCTCCTTCCCTCTGTCGTCATTTCCAAAGAATGCCCACAGGATGCCGCTTCCCCCCAAACCATTACTCAAAACTTCCGCTCCCTCCAATACGATAGAACCGGCTCCGCTCGCGTACAAGAAAGAGCCTGAACCGCGTGTCCACTTATTGAAGTCCGCAGCATCAGCTCCCCTCAGCACCAACTCAGTCCCCCCCCCCAGCTCCATGTTCCCGAAATTGAACACACCATTAATCGGCGCAGAGGCAATGACAAGCTTCGTCCCCTGACCCGACAGCGACAAACCGTTGGAGTTCACTGCCCCCGTGCCGGAAAGCGTGAGCTGAGCCGAGCCACCTTCGCTACCCACTCGTATTTGACCGGTCACAGAGATGGTTCCGCTCCCGGTAAAGCTTGCTGTGATACCCTTCTTAATGCTGAGATCAGCGCCAACACTCAGCGCATTCTCTCTCATGTCAAAGGTGTAGCTTTGCTCAGCGTCCACCCCTTCCCCTCTCTGCACGATCATGCCTTTCGTCAACGTAATCGGCTCCCCGAGAGTCACAGTGATCGGCGCCGTACTCGTGCCGGCAAAGACCACATCTTCTTCTGGATTAAATTGACTGTCGTGTTCGCCTCCCCAGACACGCTCCGCCGCCGCCCACTCCATCGTCGTCCCGCCGCCACTCCAGGTATTCGTGGTATCAACCGCAATCGTCAACATTCCATTGTCATCCAGAGTGCAATGGAACCTACCCACTTCAATTTCTTTGCTGGTTATGGCCGCCACCAAATCTGCCACTCCTCCGCCCGTGAACAGTTGCAGCTCGTTGGTTTCGGCATGTGCATCAAACCAAGCATCCAGACCGTCCAGCTCCAGCGTCAAAGCTTGTCCGCCGGGCGTGAATGCGCCGAGCGCCAGTTGCGCAAACCCATCAGCGCTCCCCTCCATCCGGAGGGTCACCCCGCTTGCCCCCAGCTCCAACGTGCCGAGCTTGTTTCCGCTGCCGTGCAACGCCAGGCTGCTGTCGGCAGCGCTCATCTTGATTGTTCCTTGCTCTGCCTCCAACGCCCCGGTGAGGGTCAAATGGCAAGCGCCCTTGCTTTCCACCACGGAGCCTTGGACAATGCTCAGCCCCGTGAGGCTGTAGTCCAGCGCATTTTCCTGCCCACTCTTGCCGAGTTCCACTGCCCCCCCTTGCACGTTCAGCGACCAGTTGCCCTCCGCGATGCTTCCGGCCAACACCAGTTTACCCGCTCCCTGCTTGGCAATGCTGCCGTTGCCCGTGATGCTGCTCGACGTGTCAAACAGGATGGTGGCATCGTTGTGCACTCCATTATTATCATGTTCGCTGTATGTCGCAGTGATGGTGACATCCGCATCATCCCCCATGGCCACTGTTCCCCGGAAGATGAGATCCAATCCATCCGTTACGGCCTCTCCTTTTCTCTTGGCGGTGAATGAGGTGTAACCGGTCACGGTGCCGGTGATGGTCAACTGCCCGCTGTTGCCCGTCCACGGGTTTTGTCCGGTTCCGTCCGGCCAGCCAGCCGTGAACACACCATTGTCCAGCGTGAAGGACTGATTCGAACCCTGAGCCACGAGGGTTCCTATGCTCACACGGGTGCCTGCCGGACCTCCCACCCACACTTCAGAAAGTCCGCTGGCCTGCGTTACCGTGAGGCCTCCCGTCGTCAGACCGGCCACGAGGACGCCCCCTCCGGCGGTCGATTCCACGCAATTCAACGTGATAGCGTAACCTGCTGCATCATTACCGCTTGCCCCAAAAACGCCGAGCTTCTGCCCGCTTCCGCCAGCCAAGGTAATCGTGCCGGTAAAGGAACCTCCATCGCTCACGCGCAACATGGTGTCCCCGGTGGTGGAAATCGCTCCTGCCGTTTCACCCGTCAACTTGATGGTGCCACGGTTATTCACGGAATCGACGCTGCCGGTAAAGGAGCCGCCTGTCAGCTCCAATGTACTCGTGCCACTACCGTTCTGTAGTCCAACATGCATGCCGCTGTAGATCTCCGCCGCCAGTGACAAAGTTCCCCCCTCTGCCACGTTGATCACGCCATCCCCTGCCAGAGTCGCCCCGCCGGTGACCGAAAAACTCCCGGAGAGAGTGAGAGAACCCGCCGAAAAGTTGGTGCCCGCTCCGAGGGAAATCGCCCCGTTCGAGTCGATCGCGATGGATCCGGCGCTAATGTTGGCGCCTTCAAGGGTCAGTGTCTTGCCGGCTTCGGCTCCCGCCTGCATGCTCCCCGTGAACTCTGTCATGTTGCCGGACAAACCGAGTTGACCCTCGCTCACAACAATTTTCCCGGAGCCGACAAGTGTGCTGCTCGCATCCAGCTTCAAGGTCCCCGCCCCCTTCTTCGTGAGGGTGTGCCCTTCCCCCACGTTCAACTCCTTCATCAACGTCCACGTGTAGGCGTTTCCATCTGCGTCTGCCAGCACGCCGATGCTCGTATTTCCCGCCGTCGCCACGTTCCAGTAGATGTTGTTTTTCCGATCTGCGCTCTGTCCGCCGTCACATGTGTTGAGTCCCAACACCAACGCCGCATCGGCAGTTCCTCCCGGCGCGGTAGCATGGGAACTAGCGTACTCGTTGTAGGTGGCGTTGCTGCCATCCCCGGTCAGATGCAGGGTACACTCCCCCCGCGTAACGCCTAGGGCGCGACTGCGCACCACCAGGCTGCATCCATCATCCACCCACAGGTTTTCCACGACACCGATGCCGTGAGCCTCCGCTCCTTGGTTGTCGTTTCCTTGTTCGCCATTGAGAGCAAGCGTCGTCTTACTATCTCCGTTTCTGCTCAGTCGCAAGTTGCCAATCCGCTCCTTCCCTACGTCTGTATTTCCAAAGAATGCCCACAGGATGCCACCTTCGCTTGCCATACCATTGTTCAGAACTCCCGCTCCCGCCAACACGATGGAACCGGCTCCGCTCGCGTATGACGCGGCTTGATTGCGCGTCCAATGGGTGGCGTCCGCCCCAGCTCCCTGCAGCACCAGTTCAGTTCCCGTCCCAAGCTCCATGTGCTTGAAATCAAACGCACCACTAGTCAGCGCAGAAGTAATGGTAAGCTTCGTTCCGCTACCCACCAGCGACAGTCCCTCGGAGTGCACTGTTCCCGTGCCGGAGAGCGTGAGTTCAGCCGAGCCACCTTCGCCGCCCACGGTAATTTTGCCTGTAGCATTCAAGTTGCCGGATCCGGAGAAAACCCAACCTGATCCTCGCCCCACTGTCACATTTCCCGGCGCCAGCGTTCCGGCAAGTTCCACGGTTGTACTCACCCCGTCTCCGGGCATGAAGACCACATCCTGCGAGCCGGTGAAAGCAACAGAGTCATCACCATTTTTCCAATCCGTGTTACTCGCCTCCGCATTCCATACATGGCTACTCTCGGTACCTGCCCAATACAAGCCCGACAACGCCTCAAGGATGAGATTGTTCCCCGAGATTTTCAGGCGGGAACCGTAGGTCGCATTGTCAAATACCACATGCTCCTGCCACAGGGAACCATTATCGAACAGTTCATACCCACCCTCCTGTCCGACCAGCTTGGTCGTAATAAACTCGTCCGACAGAGCAATATGCAGCGTGCCCTCCACCGAGGACGCCTGCAACCGCAACCCTTCGAGCGTACCGGTGAGACTCAGCACGGCATCTCCCGCAGCCCGCGTAAGCTCCGATACAAGAACTCCGAAGTTGAGTATGCCATCGGTCAAATCCGTCTTCACCTTGGCTCCGGCTCCCAGAGTAAGCGAGGTGAGACTTCCTGCCGCCGACAATTCAAGCGTGCCGTCATTCAGGCTAATCGCCCCGGAGGTGTAGGAACTCAGTCTCACCGTACTTCCCTGCCCCACCGTCAGAGAACCGCCGTTACCGGCGAGCGTCTCAATGGTGCAGGAGCCGGCGCCGCCGATCGTCAAGGCCTTTCCTGCCACAAGATTCACTGATGTCAGGTTCCAGGAAGAAGCCGCTTCCAATTGCAGATTACCACTGGCTGCCTCTCCCCCCACTCTGACGCTTTGGAGCACGCCGCCCGTGCCCTTCAGTTGAGCCACGGCCGCTGCATTCTCAAGGCTCAAATCGATGTTCTGCCCATCCGTGCCGTTCAACACGAGTCCGCCGTCCTGCAGCTTGATTGTTCCGGTGTACCCGCTCGTATTGCCTTCAATGCGCAAATCGCCCGCGCCCGTCTTGATGATGTTTCCGTTGCCGGCGAGGCGGGATGTTCTGCCCAATTCAATCCAGCCGTCCTGATTCGCGGCGTTCTTTGCAACGTTGAAGGTCGTCTCCTCCTCCAGCTCCAGACCGGCATTGAAAGCGTATGCCGCGCGCCCGCTCGTGCCGGAATAGTGCGATATGTTGTACTGATTTGCCGACGTGACGAACGAGGTAAAGCCTGATACATTGCCATCAAAGACCAAGCATGCAAAATAACCCGCTGCGCCGTATTGTCCCATCGTAAGTTCTCCACCTCCTGTCACATTTCCGGTGAGCGTCACCGTGAAGCCGCCCTTCGCCTCGACGGCGCGCAGTCCTGTCACGTTCGCGGAAAACACGGTATCTGCACCTGCTCCCCCCTTGACGAGGTTGTTGTTGTCGAAGGCAAGCGTTCCATTGCTCCCCAGATTGACGGATGCCCCCTCGCCTGCTTCAAAATCGGTGGAAACCAGGAGCGTTCCATTCCCCGTGACGTTAATTTGACCGGTAAAGTCGGAAGGGTTGATCCGGTAGATGGTGAGCGTGCCGGATCCTGCGTAATTGAGGGCGCCGGCCCCTTTCAGGGAGCGACCGGGATTGCCGCCCAATTTCAAGTCACAGTTGAAGGTGGCATCGGCCTTCATGTCCAAAGTTCCGACCACCTCGATCGAACCTGCCGATCCTCCCACCGCCGAAAAGGTGTAGCCCCCCGTCTGGACAATCATGTTGCCGGCATGCACGGTGCCGTTAACCGACACAATCCCCACTCCGTCCGCACCAAATACGGCCTCCTGCCCTGATTCGAAGGTACCCTCTGTCCACGTGCCCATACTCGCCTGCCACGTGCGCTTCTCCAGCGTATTTTTTTCACTCGAGGAATAGACTTTTACATAATCAATATCAAACGCCGCCCCGGTATTTCCTAATGTATCATTGTCAATCTTTTTCTTACCGTTATCCTCCACCCAGTTACCTCCGATCTGCTGATCAATAATCAGGTAGAATTCGTTATCCTTGTTGTCGAATGGCCAATATTCACTGCTTGAGGACAGCGTTCCGGTGACCTTTCCATCGACATAGAAAGTGAGGCCTGCTTCCGTCCATTCCAGCCCGTAAGTGTGCCACCCATCCGGGTCTCCCCCTAAGCCAGGGTTGGGAGAAACATGCGAAGGCGTGTCTTTGTCTCCTGAGCCATTAATCCAGTGGAGCGTCTGGTACACGAGGTCATCCGAGTTCAGATGCTCCATGATGTCAATTTCCCCATTACGCGGCCAGCCAGCGCCATTTTTGGGAAGCAACCAAATGGCCGGCCAGCACCCGGTCACCGTGTCGAAACGAGCACGAACCTCCACGTATCCGTACTGAAACGTGAAGAGATCCTTGGTGTACACTCCCCCGCATGCATAAAGCCCCGTCCCTCCGTTTTGATTATTTTGGTTGGTGTAAGTGTCCCCGTACTTGCCCCAAAGCGTCATTGAACCATTACTATCGCCGTCCACTTCTCTGAATTCCACTAATTCCTCATCTATCGACTGGTTTTTCCGCCATTCCGCATTTGTTTGACCAGTAGTCTCGTACTGAATTCTCTTCCACACGTCCTTATCGTATGACCCGTTGAAATCCTCGTCAACGACAAGATCCCAACTAACGGCTTGAGCTCGTTCGCCCGAGAAGATCCAAAACGAACTTCCGATGGTGATCGGAACAGAAACGGGCAGAGTTAACGCAGCGAGGCAAGCCAACAACGCTTTGCGGAGAGCCGTGGGAAGGTGAAGTTTCATGATGCTGAATGATGATGAGTCGTGAACGGGTAAGACGCACGCACACCCCACGCGCGTGCGTCCCGTGTAATAGTTAGTCTACCTCTTTTCGAAGGAGATGTCCAGCAGCTTTTCCACCTTTGTCCAATTTTTCCCGGGCGAGGCGGCGAAACGCCACCCGGTGGCAGACGAAGCCTGCCTATGTACGATTTACGAGGCACGAGGTACGATTTAATTCATTTACGATTTACGATTTGGGAGTTCGGCGAGCGGAGCTGCGGGAAAACGGCCGGCGGCTGCAAGGCCGATTAGCCAGCCCGCAGGGCTGCCCCGAAGGGGCGAAAACTGCCGACGGCGTAAGGCAGTTTGGTCAAAAGCATAGCTTTTGCCCCGCAGGGGCGAAAACTCGTGGGGCGAGTTTGAGGCAAGAGTCGTGAGGCGACTCCGAAGCAAAGCTCGTGAGGCGAGCTCGAGGCAAGGGGTGGGTGAAATCATGGGCGGTTGTTGGTTAGAAAGGTTTCGAATTTTGCGGAGCAGTGTCCCCGGCTTTGCTACATCGTACCTCGTACCTCGTACCTCGTACATCGTACATCGTACATAGGCAAACGCATTTTCCAATGCGTTTGCCTTGGCGTTTGCCTGGTTTCTTGACATCTGCTGTCTATCAGGTAGAATGATGTCCATGGAAGCCGCGAAAGTTTCTGATAATCGGGAAGAGCTGATTCGACTTGCACTGAGGGAAGACTTCGGCAGTGGGGACGTGACGTCCCTTTATTTTGTACCGGAGCAGTTGCAAGCCCAGGCGCTGATGAGGCCACGGGCGCGAGGGCTGCTCTCCGGGGTAGATGTGGCAGCGCAAGTTTTCCGTGCGGTAGATCCCGCGCTGAAGGTAGACATCCAGCTGCACAACGGCGATGAGGTGTCGCCCGATGCCGTTATCATGATCATTCGGGGGTCAGCGCGGTCCATATTGGGAGCAGAGAGGACGGCTCTCAACTTCATCCAGAGGCTCTCCGGAGTGGCGACCATGACGCACCGCTACGTGCAGGCCATTGCCCACACCAAATGCAAACTGCTCGACACGCGCAAGACAACGCCCGGCTACCGCTTGTTGGAAAAGGCGGCGGTGCTCCACGGGGGAGGGAAGAACCACCGCATGGGGCTTTACGACCGCGCCATGGTAAAGGATAACCATTTGATGACGAATGGAGATGCCAGCCACCTGCAAAACTGCATCCACAGGCTCAAAAACGAACGCCCCGGCGTGGAAGTGGAGCTGGAAGCGGACAGCCTGGAGCAGGTGCAGGCCTTTCTCAAACTGGAGGGGGTGGACTACATTCTGCTGGACAACATGAGCCCGGAGCAGATGAAGCGAGCCGTGGAGATGCGCGGAGCCCGCTCCAAGCCGTATTTTGAGGCCAGTGGCGGGCTCTCGCTGGCAACGGCGCCGGCTGCCGCGGAAAGTGGAGTAGATTTCATGAGCTTCGGCTGCCTGACTCACTCGGTCCCCTCGCTGGACATCGGGCTGGACTTTACAACCCTGACTTGTTGAATGGAGCTCAGTGCGAGAGAGGCGCTCATCACGCTCAACCTGATACCCGGGTTGGGTTCCGTGCGTATTCGCTCGCTGCTGGAGCATTTTGGCTCGGCGGACATGGTTCTGTCGGCTCCGCAGAATTTGCTGGCGCAGGTGCCGCGCATTGGTTCCACGCTTGCGGCAGCAATCGCCGACTGGCGGCACTGCACCCATGTCGGAGCAGAGCTGGATTGCGCGGAGCGAGCGGGTGTACGCATCACCACCCTGCTGGAGGACAATTACCCGGATGCCTTACGCAGAATGAGCGATCCGCCCGTGGTACTCTACTCCAAGGGGGCCTGGCGGCAGGAGGATGCGCGGAAGGCCGTCTCTGTTGTCGGCACGCGGATTGCCTCCCCGTACGGCATCGGCTGTGCGCGCAGTTTTTCACGGGATTTGGCGGATGCGGGCAGCTGCATCATATCCGGCCTGGCACGCGGCATTGATACAGCTGCGCACATGGGCGCCCTGGATGCAGGGGGAAGAACCATTGCGATTCTCGGCGGAGGGCTGGCATCGATCTTTCCCCCGGAAAATGCGGCGTTGGCCGATCGCATCGCGGATGGCCATGGCGCATTGGTGAGCGAATTTCCGATGAATATGACCCCTTCGCGCAACTCATTCCCGCAGCGCAATCGAGTTGTGGCCGCCTGGAGCTGCGCCACCCTGGTGGTAGAAGCGGCAGGACGCAGCGGGGCCCTGCATACCGCCGGACTCGCTGCAGACATGGGGAAGAGCGTATTCGCCGTGCCCGGGGCTGTCACCACGAACTCCTCCCTGGGCTGCCACCAACTCATCCGCGATGGCGCCATTCTCTGCACCTGCGCGGCTGATCTCATCGGCGACATGGGTTGGGAACCCGACCACCAGCTGCAGATTCCCCTCTTCTCCGAGCATGCGATGGCGGCACAGAACGACCCCGTTCTCTCCGCCATCGCTGCCGGATACACCACACTGGACGCACTCTGCAGTGCGCTGGGCACCTCTGCCGCTGAGCTTACACCACAGCTCATGCGCCTGCAAATCGAACGCCGGATTATTCCTGCGCCCGGCGGTGCATTTGAGCTTTGCTCACCACCCGGCAAACATTAAGAGAAAAAGCGCCGCGCGGTAGAGCTCGATACGTGCCTCACATTTAAATAGCGCGTGCGCAACAAATTGCAATCGCGGTGCCCCATCTCCTCCTGAAGCTGGATGAGATTGTGGAATCTTTTCAAGTGCAAAGAAGCAAAGGTATGCCGCATCACATCCTTCTGCCAACATTTCATACCGGCCTGCGACCTCAGACGCTTCCACAACCGGGTCCAGTTCCGTGGCGCTATGTACTCATTCGGCGGGCGATGGTATTCCAGCAGCTCAAGCGCACCTCCACGCAACGGCACGGCTCGTGGTCCACCTGTTTTGCTCGCCCTGCCCTCGATGTACACCACCTTCTCCCGCCTGTCGATGTCACGCCAATGCAAGCGCCGAACCTCCCCGGGCCTCACTCCGCAATACAGCAGCAGTTGTGTGGCGGGCAACATGGGCAAAAATTCCGGCTGACGGCATGTGCGAAGAATGGCGCGGATTTGCGCCCCGCTCAACGGCACAATCCGCTCCTCGTAGACGGGCGGACATTCCAGCGATTTCACCGGATTCGTCTGACACCAGCCGCGCCGAATACCGTACGTAAACACACTGTGCAGCACCGATTTCGCCTTGCGAAACACATGCGGGCTATGGTTAAAGTGATCTTGCAACAGCTTGTCGCATTGCTCACTCGTTATACTGCTCAATGGTATCTCGCTAAACTGCTCGTAGCTCAGCATGCGTTTCGTGTAGGATCTCAGATCCGCTATGGTGCTTGGTCGGCGGTTTTGCCGCGCTTGCAGGCTCTCCATGGCGGCGTACCGGAAGGATACACTGCGCTCCTGCTCAGCTACACCGTTTACCCCCGTGCGTACGATGCGTCGGAAGGCGTTGATTATGCTCTCTTTGTCAGATTGCGTGACCGAGGCCTCCTCCGTAAACTCTACAAACAAGCGCATGATGTCCATAGGGCTTACAGGAAGCCTGCCGATTAGTTGATTGTGTATGTTATTTTCAATCATCTATCGAACATGCCACAAGCGCTTTCCTTTGGCAAGCCCGGGGGCAGACAAGCCAAGGCAAACGCATTAGGAAATGCGTTTGCCTATTTACGACGTACGATGTACGATGTACGATTTGGATTTTAGCGCGCCTACGGCGCGGGAAATGCGAAAGCGGAAGCCAAGGCGATGGGTGAAATCATGGGTAGTTGTTAGTTAGAAAAGTTTCGAATTTTGCGGAGCTGTGTCCCCGGCTTTGCTACATCGTAAATCGTAAATGTTTTGACTTGCAATTCGCGTGGGAATGTGGCATATATCTGCAAGTTTACACGGACGCTATGCCGAAAGATACAACCATCCGCAAGATACTTGTCATCGGGTCCGGGCCTATCATCATTGGGCAGGGGTGCGAGTTTGACTATTCGGGGACGCAAGCATGCAAAGCTCTGAAGGAAGAGGGGTATGAGGTCGTGCTGGTGAACTCGAATCCGGCGACAATCATGACGGATCCGGAGACAGCGCCTCGCACGTATGTGGAGCCGATTACGCCGGAATACGTGGAAAAGATCATTGCTCGAGAGAAGCCGGACGCCCTGCTGCCGACGTTGGGGGGGCAGACGGCTCTCAACTGCGCCATGGAGCTATACCGCCAGGGAGTGCTTGAAAAGTATCATGTGCGCATGATTGGGGCAAGCGCGGACGCAATTGACAAAGGAGAGGATCGCCAGCGATTCAAAGAGGCGATGATTAAAATTGGGTTGGACGTGCCTGCCAGCGGAACGGCGCACAATATGACAGAGGCATGGAATGTGGCAAAAAACGTCATTGGCAGCTATCCCATGATCATCCGACCAGCCTTCACGTTGGGCGGGACCGGGGGCGGTATTGCGTACAACAAAGCCGAGTTTGAAGAGATTGTAACGCGGGGGTTGGATCTTTCCCCGGTAACGGAGGTGCTCATTGAAGAATCGTTGCTTGGATGGAAGGAATATGAGATGGAGGTGATGCGCGACCGCAATGACAACTGCGTCGTGGTGTGTTCCATTGAAAACATGGATCCGATGGGCGTGCATACCGGGGATTCGATCACCGTGGCGCCCATCCAGACGCTGACGGATCGCGAGTACCAGATCATGCGTGATGCCTCATTTGCCGTGATCCGAGAGATCGGAGTGGAGACCGGCGGGAGCAACATCCAATTCGCCATGGATCCCAGGACGGGACGCATGATTATCATTGAGATGAACCCGCGCGTGAGCCGATCCTCTGCCCTGGCCTCCAAGGCCACCGGGTTTCCCATCGCCAAACTCGCAGCCAAGCTCGCCGTGGGCTACACGCTTGACGAACTCAAAAACGACATCACACGCGAAACACCTGCCTCCTTTGAGCCCTCCATCGACTACGTGGTCACCAAAGTTCCCCGCTTCACCTTTGAGAAATTCAAGAAGGCGGATGAACGACTCACAACGTCCATGAAGAGCGTGGGGGAGGTCATGAGCATCGGACGCACTTTCAAAGAATCTCTGCAAAAGGCACTGCGCTCTCTGGAGACCGGGCGCTGGGGGTTCGGGTTTGATACAAAATGCCCGCAGAATCCGACACGCGATGAAATCGCCGCAAAACTCGCCATACCTCACGCCGAGCGGATCTTCTGGCTCCAAACTGCATTTACCCACGGCTTTTCCATCGATGAAGTGCATGATCTGACTCAAATTGATCCGTGGTTCCTCGACCAGCTGCGTCAGCTTGCGGAAGCCGGTATGAAGCTCAAGCAACTCGACCTGCGAGAAGCCAAGAAGATGGGCTTTTCTGACCGCCAGATCGCGCTTGCCCGGGGATGTACGGAAGACGATGTACGAGCCGAGCGAAAAGCAAAGGGAATTATCCCGACCTACCGGTTGGTGGACACCTGTGCCGCGGAGTTTGAGGCTTATACACCGTACTACTACTCCACCTACGGGGATGAGAACGAGGCACGTCCGAACGAGAAGAAAAAAATCGTCATCTTGGGAGGCGGGCCCAATCGAATCGGTCAGGGCATTGAGTTTGATTACTGCTGCGTTCACGCCTCATTTGCTCTGAAGGAACTCGGGTACGAGACCATCATGGTGAACTCCAACCCCGAGACGGTTTCCACCGACTACGATACATCCGACAAGCTTTACTTTGAACCGCTGACCTTGGAGGATGTGCTCAACATCTGCGACCAGGAGAAACCGGACGGTGTGATCGTACAATTTGGCGGACAAACGCCGCTGAATCTCGCCGCAGCCTTGCAAGAACGCGGCGTGCCCATCATTGGCACCAGCCCGCGCAGCATCGAACTGGCTGAGGATCGTAAATACTTCTCTGCTCTCTTGGATGAAATTGGGCTGAAACAGGCAGAGGCCGGTACGGCCACGAACGAGGAAGAGGCTGTGCAGGTGGCGCACCGCATCGGTTTCCCTGTCCTGGTGCGTCCCTCCTTTGTGTTGGGCGGGCGCGCCATGATGATTGTGTACGACGAGAATGAGCTGCGCACCTACATGCGCGAGGCGGTGGATGCCTCACCGGAACGTCCGGTGCTGGTGGATCGCTTCCTCCAACACGCCATGGAGATTGATGTGGATGTGATAGCCGATGGCACGACGAGCGTCGTGGGAGCTATCATGCAACACGTAGAACCTGCCGGCATTCACTCCGGCGACTCTGCCTGCATGATTCCGCCCAACAAGGTTTCCCCCGCCATGCACAAGGAAATGATGCGCGCCGCCAAAGAACTGGCCGCACGGCTCAATGTGAAGGGGCTCATGAACTGCCAATTTGCCATCAAGGATGAGCAGCTCTACGTCATTGAGGTCAACCCGCGTGCCTCGCGCACCATCCCCTTTGTCTCCAAGTCGATCGGCGTGCCATTGGCTAAACTCGCGGCCAAAGTGATGAGCGGCATGACGCTTGCGGAACTGAATTTCACCAAGGAGGTGGTGCCCTCGTACTACACAGTGAAAGAGGCTGTGTTCCCTTGGAATCGCTTCCCGGGCATCGACGTCGTTCTCGGACCGGAGATGCACTCCACGGGTGAGGTCATGGGCATTGATCGCGACCCGGAGATCGCCTACATGAAGAGCCAGATTTCAGCATTCAACCCGCTGCCAAGCTCGGGGCTCGTCTTCATTTCCGTCAATGACCGCGACAAAGAAGTCGTTGTCCCCATTGCGCAGGATATCGCCCAGGCAGGCTTCTCCATCTGTGCCACCAAGGGGACGATGGATCACCTGCTCAAACACGGCATTATTTGCTCGCGAGCTTACAAAGTGCTGGAGGGACACCGTCCCAACATCGTAGATCGCATCAAGAACGGCGACATCGTTTTCGTCGTCAACACGCCGGGCTCACATGATGCGCGCGAGGATGAAGTGGCAATCCGCGCCGCAGCCGTGAACAACAACATCTCCTACTGCACGGATCTCTCCTCCGCCAAAGCCTGCGCCGCAGCAATTCTCCACAACATGCACAAGGTCACTAACGTGTGTACGCTGCAAGAATTTCACGCGAGTAATTTCTAAACCTCACAGCTTATGGAAGAAGTCATGACGACCGAGTGGACGAATGAATTGCTGACGATATGGCACAAGCTGCTGGATGGCGGATGGGTTACCCTCACCGTTCATCTGATTCTCGCGTTCATCATTACGCGTATCGTGAAGAACGTGTTTCTTCGCTACACGCGCACGCGCAAGCACACACACCCGGCTGTGCGTTTTCTGGCGAAGCTGATCAACTCCACGATTTGGGTGCTGGCCTTGGTGCAGGCTCTACGGGCAATCGGCGTGGATTTGGTGAGCATACTGGGTGCGGCCGGAGTGGCCGGTATTGCCATCGGCTTCGCCTCCCAAACGGCCCTGAGCAACCTCATCAGCGGCTTTTTCCTCATCTCGGAAAGCAGTTTCAAAATCGGCGATTATGTGCGCGTCGATACCTTGGAAGGCACCGTGGAAAGCATCAACCTTCTCTCCATCTACCTGCGCCAACCGGATCACTCGCTCATCCGTATTCCATGCGAAACGCTCATCAAAAATCCGGTGATCAACATGACAAACGATAAGATCCGCCGCTGCGATTTGGACGTGGGCGTGGATTACTCCTCGGATTTGGCGCATGTGCAACAAATTATCGAGCGTGTCGTTGCTGAGCAACCGGGGTTATTTGTGGACGACAAGCACAGCACCACCGTTCTGTTCTCCGGTTTCGGCGATTCCTCGCTCAACCTGCACATCGGCGCCTGGTGCCAAACCCAGGAATACCACACCGTACGCTATGCTTTCGCTACCGCTCTTTTGAACGCTTTTGCCGAAGCGAACATCTCCATCCCCTTCCCCATTCGTGATGTCCGCCTGCCGAAAAAACCATGATTCATTTACGATTTGCAGATAATGCGCAGCTGAGCTGCGGGGATGCGAAGCGGCCGACGGCTGGAAGGCAGATTAGCCAGCCCGCAGGGCTGCCCCGCAGGGGCGAAAGCGACCGACGGCCGTAAGGTCGATTAAGCCAAAAGCGATAGCTTTTGTCCCAACGGGATGAGGAGTCGTGAGGCGACTCCGAAGCAAAGCTCGTGAGGCAAGCTTGAGGCAAGCTTTTAGAAGCGTAGCGAAATTTTCAAAACGAAATGAACCGCAAAGGCAGGTCACGTGAGGGCACGGAGTGCATCTGCGGCAGCGTGTCCGATGGATTCCGGGTCGGCTGCGGAACCGCGTTGAATGTGACGCAAAGCAAGGCCGTCCGGGCAGAAATAGAGTACACGTAACTCAAGCACTGAACCCTGAATTTTTGCATAGCCCCCCACCGGTACGGAGCAATCCGCATTCAATGCTTCCAGGAAAGCCCGCTCGGCACGGACTGTCAGTTCACTCGGTTCATCATTAATGCAGCGTACAAGTTCACGCGTTGAGGCATCACAACGCTGCACCTCCACAGCGATAGCTCCTTGGCAGAGAGCAGGCATGAAGCTGTCGCAGTCCAAATCTACCAACGTTACGGTATCCGGAACAATATTCTGCAACTCACCTAAACGATTCAATCCCGCGCGGGCGAGGATGATGGCATCCATCTGCTCGCACTCTGCAAGCTTGCGCAGACGAGTCGTCACATTTCCACGTAGCTGAACTGTTCGCGCCCGCCCACTCCAATAGGCTTGCACCAATGCAGCACGCCGCACGCTGGAAGTGCCGATGACCGGAGCATCCATGTTTGCCCCGCGGCGGATGACAAGTGTGTCGTTGATGACCTCACGCGGGAGTACGGCGGCAATCTGCATGCGCTCATCTATGACGCCGGGCATATCCTTGCAGCTGTGCACGGCGCAATCGATCTCGCCACGTGCCAACGCCTCCTCAATTGCAGCGATGAACACGCCCTTATCCGCCGTGCCGGTAGCCTTGTTGACCTCGCAGAGAGGAATATCGGTTCGCTCATCGCCGGCAGTGCGGATGGATACTATCTGAGTCTCCATACCCGGATGTGACGCACGCAGAGCTTGCTCCACCAACTGGGCCTGCCGTACAGCCAACTCGCTGCCGCGCGTACCGATACGAAAGAACTTATGCTGCATGGAGGCATTGTAGCGCATGTGACGCAGGCTGTCAAATGAGAGAACCAAGGCAAACGCATTAGAAAATGCGTTTGCCTATGTACGATGTACGATTTGAGGATTGCCTCGCGGCTTAGTACACGTCTTTCTGGTAGCGTTTCTGGGCCTTGAGGTCGGCCAGGTATTCAGCGGCGGCCTCCGGACTGCGTCCGCCTTCGCGGGCAATGATCGCGAGCAGAGTTTGCTCCACATCCTTGGCCATGCGGTTGGCATCGCCGCACATGTAAACGGCTGCGCCCTTTTCCAGCCATTGCCATATCTCAGCGCCGGCTGCATCCATGAGGTGCTGCACGTAAATCTTGTGATCCTGGTCACGGCTCCACGCCACACTCATCTTGAGAGCGCCACTCTCCACGAGCGGAGCAAGTTCATCCTCATAGCAGCCATCAGTGGCTTTATACGGGTTGCCGAAGAAAAGCCACATGGGGCCGGTGGCACGGTCGATGATGCGCTGCTGCCAGAAGGCACGGAAGGGCGCAATGCCCGTGCCGGGGCCGACCATGATGATGGGCGTCGCACCGTCCTCCGGCAAGCGGAAATTCTTGTTGCTGTGCACAAACACGCGCACTTTGTCGCCGGGTTTGACGCGGTCTGCCAAGAAAGTGGAGCACACGCCGTTGCGGGCGCGATCATGCGATTTGTATCGCACAGCCCCCACGCACAGACTCACCTGCCCGGGCACCTGCGCCGGGCTGCTGGCGATGGAGTACAGCCGCGCCGTGAGCTTGGGCAACACGTCGACAAGCTCCGCGCCGCTGGTGAAGCGAGGCTTCATCTCCTCATCCTGCGCCAAATCCAATAAATCGCGTCCCCACACAAAGTCCTTCAGCTGCTCCTTGTCAGCGAGGATCGCCTCCAGTTTTGCACTACCGGCAGAAGCATTCCACTTGGCAAGCGTGCTCTTCTTGAGACCGGTGATATCGTACGTAGTGATGAGCGTCTCGCGCAGCGTCATCTGCTCACCCGCTGCATCCACGACCTCTGAGGCATCCAAGCCCAGCGCCGCTATCAATGAATCCACTAACTCCGGGTCATTGTTCGGCAGCACCCCCAACGCATCGCCCGTCACGTAGGTCAGGCCCGAATCTCCCAGCGAAATATCCACATTGATCGTTTCTTTCGCACTGCCCGGTTTCGTGATGTGACGCACGTTCATAATTTCTGCCGGATACGGATTTTTGATGCTGTAAACTTCCATAGTCGCGTTGGGTTTGTCCGCATGTCACTCTACCCGATAGACCACATTTTGTCAAGGAAGGTGAATTCCCGCCAGGGCAAACGCATTAGAAAATGCGTTTGCCACGTACGATGTACGATTTATTAATAATGTGCGCGTTGCGCAGATTTTTTCGAATCATTAATGTGTGCTGAGATCCCTTTAGAGCCATCATGATGATGACCGCCTGTTGTCATGATTTTTGATACGTATAAACAATAATATCAGTCAATAAGGGCATTTCCTCTGTTGATTAACTTCCCTCAAATGCGTTTGCCCTGGTTACCACCCACCTTGTTCCAAGGCAACCGCATTAGAAAATACGGTTGTCATTAGCCCTCACACCTCTGTCCAAACCAAATTTGCCCCTGTTTTTATATCAATATAATTTTTACATAATTTTTCGATATTTTTATTGACTTTTTAATCCTATATGGGTATATATGCAATCGTTCAAGGTTATTTATGCGATACTTTTCGCAATTCGCCTTGCTCGATTAACTAAACCCATTAGAGATAGTCATGATTACTGCAATTATCGCCAGCGTAACGCCGTTCGTGGCGGCTCAACCTGTTGATACGGTTGTCGCCATGCCGGAGGCTCCTGTCGCTACCTACAACTGGAGCGACCAGAATGCCAAACCCATCCTCTCCGATGAGGATATGAAGAATGGTGTGTATTTCACATACACCATGGCCGGCCAAGGACAGCAAAGGATGGACGACGCAAATCTTGCCTAAAACGGAAAGATCAAACGCCGTCGTTTCCTTGGAGGAGACGGCGGCGTTTTTTTATAACACAAAGCTATGATCCTTCTACTGACCAACAGCCGGGATGTAACCACGGACATCCTTCTGCCCTATCTCACGCCGAGAGCGGAGGTGTTCCGCTTCAACATCGACCTGTGGCGGGATTACCATTGGCGCATCGGAGCCGATAGCTACGAGCTCTCCGATCCAACGGGACGCACCTGTCGCGAGGAACAGGTAGGCGCGGTGTATGAGCGCAAGGTGATGTTTGATCCGCCGGACATCGACGTGCCTGCGCAGGGCTGCGAGGAGTCCTGGCTGCGGGCGGAGGTGCTGGCTATTTGGTCGGGCATCAAAGATCTGGCGATGGGCGCGGGCAAGCTGACGCTCATCCACCCCTCTGCCACGGGCAACTGGTACAAGATGCGCCAAATGCGTCTCGCGAACAAGTACTTCCCCGTGCTTCCATGGGAAATGATTCACGGCGTGGCGCCGCAGCTCGGTTCCTCCGTCGTCTGCAAAGCCAACACCGGCGCACCCATGGGCAGCGGATTCTGCTTTAACGTGAACCGCGTGGACCCGCAGCGCATCGACACGAACTTCCCCTGGTTCCTGCAGGTGGCAGGCGAAGCGGAATATGAGGTGACGGTGGCCTACATCGCCGGGCGCGTGTTCGCCAGCCGCATGAAGCGCGTCGGACTGAAAAGCAACGACAGTCGGCAAGCCACGGTGAATGGCGAAGCAGAGTGGGAGCCCTGCGAGCTCACTGCGGACGAAACCGAGCGTGTGTGCGCCCTGATGCGCGAAACCGGGCTCTCTTTCTCGCGGATGGATTTCCTGCGCACGAAGAATGGTCTCACCTTCCTCGAGCTGAACCCGAACGGGCAATTCGCATGGATGGACATCAAAAACGAGCGCGGCATGCTCACCGCCATCGTCGATGAAATCATGCGGGTGCATCAAAAAAATCTGCCTGCCGCCGCGACGTCATGAACAGGAAAACATGTGGCACACCGATGCGAGACGTGTGGCTCGCTCTTGGTTCGCTGGTAGCGCTCTTTGCCGTGGCACTCGCCATCATTTGCGGCGTCTTGCTCTACGTAGGCTAGAGCAAAGCATTTACGATTTGGGAAATTCGCGCGCGTTGCGCGGGGACGGGGCGGCTAGTGGCGCCTGTGTGTGATCCGGTGAGTTCGTCAATGATCATAGGCCGAGCGTAAAAAAATGGGCGACCCGTGAAGGATCGCCCGCTTATTTTTGAGGGAGGATTGCGCATCACTTGGCGCGCTTGGAGGCAAGTTTGCGGGTTTTCTGCTGCCAGGTCCAGTCCCAACGCGTGAGCGAGGTGAGACATGCGGCGAGCAAATCCACGCAAGCCTGCAAATCGATTTTATGCGCCATCTCGATGCTCTGGTGCACA
The DNA here is from genome assembly GCA_947588645.1 of uncultured Akkermansia sp. Taxonomy (GTDB): domain Bacteria; phylum Verrucomicrobiota; class Verrucomicrobiia; order Verrucomicrobiales; family Akkermansiaceae; genus Akkermansia. Next base: position 25,720 of record CANPYO010000004.1, read on the forward strand.
TTGCGCACGGGGATGGAAATCGCCCCGGTAATCGAGCCGCCACCGGTAAACTTCTGCAACGCACCGGCGTCTGTACCACCGGCGGCAAGCAGCTCAAGCTGACAGGGGATCTTCTTCTCCTTGCAAAGCGCCTCCATGTACTGCACCATGCGCGCATCGGTAATGAGCGTGCCGTCGTACACCTTCACGCCGGCGCCTTTGCCCAGCACCGTGCACTTGTCGTGTGGCGAAGAACCCGGTGTATCGTATGCAATGGTGGTATCGAGCGCAAAAGCAAAATCGGGCTGCAATTTGAGCGTTGCGGCTTGCGCACCGCGCAGCCCCACTTCCTCCTGTACGGTGAAGACAGCGTAGGTGTCATAATCGGGTTTCACGCGGCTCTTTTTGATGGCACGCACGGCTTCGATGAGCATGTAGCAGCCGCCGCGGTTGTCGATGCTCTTCACGTTCACGCAATCGCCCATCTCCATGAAGTCGCTGATGCGCGTGATGGCGTCACCAACGGAAACGAGCTTCTCGACCTGCTCTTTCGGGAGACCAATGTCGACCACGTAGTCGGTGATGGCAGGCATCTTGCCGCGCTCATCCGGCGTCATCACATGAATCGGTTTCACCCCCATGCAACCGGGCAAATCCTTGCGTCCATGAACCATCACACGCTGCGCCGTGAGGGTCTTCGGATCGAACCCGCCGAGAGGAAGAATGCGGATGAAGCCTTGCTCATCGATGTGGCGCACAATGAAACCGATCTCATCCATGTGCGCGGCGCATACCACTTTTTTTGAAGAAGATTTGCCGCGGATCAAACACGTGATGTTGCCGATGTTGTCCACCTCAATCGCATCCGAAAGCGGGCGCATCTCACGCACGATCAGATCGCGAACGTCATTCTCGAACCCCGGGGCTCCGGAAGCCTCGCACAGCTGCTTGAAAAGTGTCGTATTCATCAGCAATGAGCATACTCTTGATTGGCGGGAACGTCAAGGCAAACGCATATGAAATGCGTTTGCCTATGTACGATTTACGAGGTACGAGGTACGATTTGAGGAATTCGCGCGCCTGCGGCGAGGGGAAGCAAAGCAGATGCGAACAGGATGTGATAAAGCCATGCACGGGCATAGTTACAAAGCGGCGGGGACGGGGCGCCTAGCGGCGCCTATGTACAAGACGCCCGACGGCCCCGTTTAGGGTGCTCGCGTCAGCGGGCAGTATGGGCGATTGGACAGCGCGAAGGCGCTGCCCGGAGGGCTCACTGGCAGGGTGGTGCCAGTGAGTCAAGACGCCCGACGGTCCCGTTTAGGGTGCTCGCGTCAGCGGGCAGTAAGGGCGGTTAGACAGCGCGCATGCGCTGCCCGGAGGGCTCACTGGCAGGGTGGTGCCAGTGAGTCAAGGTACGATTTGGGAAATTCGGCGAGCGGAGCTCGCGGAGAAATGGGTTGAATGAGGTCGGAGAAAATTTTACTGGAACGCGTGTGCGCAGGGTGTGAAAAAAAATCACGGAAAACTTAATTTTTTTCTTGAGAATTCTGTTTCTTTATGGTACTAGCAAGGAAACCGAATCATTATTTCGGTTTACGCATTGCGCACAATGCATCACGACTAAAACAACACGACCATGGCGACAAAGAAAACAACCAAACCGGCCACCAAGCCGGCACCTGCCAAGAAGGCCGCAGCTCCGAAGAAGACGGCTCCGAAGAAGGCCGCAGCTCCGAAGCCTGCGAAGAAGACCGCAGCTCCGAAGAAGACTGCCGCCCCGAAGAAGGCAGCTCCCAAGAAGCCGACAGCTCCGAAGAAAGCAGCTACTCCCAAGAAAGTAGCTTCGAAGCCCGCTAAGAAAACCGTAGCTCCGAAGAAGGCAGCCCCCAAGAAGCCGGCTACTCCGAAGAAGGCCGCAGCGCCGAAGAAAACGGTCGCTCCCAAGAAGGCTACTCCGAAGAAGGCCGCCGCTCCCAAAAAGGCAGTAGCACCGAAGAAGGCGGCAACACCAAAGAAAGCCGCCGCGCCGAAGAAGACGGCAGCTCCGAAGAAGGTTGCCCCGAAGAAGGCAGCCCCAGTAAAAAAAAAGTAAATCCTAAGATTACACCTAAGGAAGAAGCCGGCTTGGCCTCCAAGGCCAAGTCGGCTTCTCTCAAAAAGAATAAAGGGAAGGCGGGACTCGTTGTCAAACCCGCAGCAAAAGTCAAATCGACCCGTGCTGAAAAAGCAGCGTTGGTCAAAGTAGCGCCGGTTAGGAACGCGACGAAGAGCAAGACGAGCAGCCGTGTCGGGGAGGTTCCCTCTAAAAAAGCGACACCTGCTACTAAGAAAAAACCGGCGCAGAGCGCACCGGTGAAGAAGGCTCCCGCAGCAAAGAAGGAAGCCAAGAAGGAGAAGGAGAAGAAGGAGCCGGCAGCAAAGGCTGCCCCGACTGCGAAGACGACGTCCCGCCCCGCAAAGCCCAATGCGGGGGGACTGGACGCAAAGCCACAGCCTTCTCAACCGGGAAAAGCAGCTGAGGGTACCGCGGTCAACTTGGCAAAGGAAAGTGAGCGGCGCAAAAAAGTCAAGGCCACGCTCGCCAAGCTGCGCTCTGAACCGGATTGGAAACAATTTTTGGCCGAGCAGAAAAAGGCGCTCATCCAAATGCGCGATGAGTTGTTGCCGAACATGCACAGCGTGACTCGCGACCATCTGCGCAGCGGAGAATCCAACGTTTCCTCCTCCTCCGGACAACACATCGGAGACGCCGGGAGCGAAGCCGAGCAACGTGATATTACCATTCTGCGTTTGGATAAGGATCGCGAGCAGCTCTTCGAGATTGAAGCTGCCTTGGATCGCATTGCCAAAGGAACGTATGGGGTGTGCGAACTCTCATTGGATCCCATTCCGCGCAAACGTTTGCAGGCCCGTCCATTTTGTCGTTTCACGGTGAAGTGCCAGGAAGAGTATGAAAAACGATATGGGGCGTTTTCCGCCTTACGGTCTAAGAATTCGGGAGATGTGGGATTTTCCGGACTTCAAAAAGTCATTGAATCAACAATTTTGCTTGACGATGACGAGGAATAGTGTAGAATGTGCCCCCGATTCAACATATCGTCATCATGCCAAGAGATATCATTATCCTCGAATGTACCGAAGCCAAGGCGGAAGGGAAACCCGCCTCGCGCTACGTCACTACGCGCAACAAAAAGAGCCCCCGCACGCCGGGACGCTTGGAGAAGGTGAAGTATAACCCCTTTCTGAGGCGCCGTACGTTGCACCGCGAGATACGCTAAAGCTTCCGGACAATTTTAACCCCTGACGTACCTTACTTCTGATACTATGATGGCTGAATTTAAGAGCGTTGAACGTCGCATCCGATTCCGCACCTGCAACAAGTCGATGCCGCATCGTCGCATCGACATTCCTGCGGGCGCCGTGGATATGTGCAATCCTGAATTTCTTTCCAAGTTTACCTCTGAAACCGGCAAGATACTTCCTCGCCGCGTTACAGGAGTTTCCGCTAAGACCCACCGCAAGATCACGCGCGAGATTCGCCGTGCCCGCGCGGTGAACCTGCTGCCCTGATCTTAGTCGTTACTGTCGGCATATTCGATTTGTTGTTTTGAAGGAGCTTGCAGATATCCGAACCTGCAAGCTCCTTGCTTTTTCCCGGCAAAGGCACCCATGAAAGAGCTGCGCGACACGCAAAACGAGCACGATTCACGCCACATTTCCATCGACCGTGTGGGCGTGCGGGGAATTCACTTTCCCATCGTCGTATCGGATAAAGAAAAGCGCACACAATCTACAGTTGCGACCATCGCCATGATGGTCGATTTGCCCCAGCAATACAAGGGCACACACATGAGCCGCTTCATTGAAGCCTTGCATGAACACCGACATTTTCTGGATGTGCACACGGCGGTACACCTGCCGGAGCGGCTACTCAAGAAACTCTCTGCACAACGTGCGCACGTTGAGATTGATTTTCCATTTTTCCGGGTCAAAAAAGCGCCCGTAACTCACATGCCGGGGATGATGAATTATGACGTGCGTTTTGAAATAGATGCGGAGCGCGAGGCACCCGGACAATTCACGCTCACGATCCGCGTGCCCATCACCACACTTTGCCCCTGTTCCAAGGCTATGAGCGAACACGGCGCGCACAATCAGCGCAGCATTGTCACGTACTCCGTGCGCTTTGCCGGCGCACCTGTATGGATTGAAGACCTCATTGACATGATTGAGGCGTGCGGCAGCAGCCCGGTTTACAGCTTGCTCAAGCGCCCCGATGAAAAATATGTGACGGATCGAGCCTACGAGCATCCGGTATTTGCAGAAGATTTAGTGCGCAATGTAGCTGTGGCTACCGAGCGCCACAACGCCTTCAGCTGGTACCGTGTGGAAGCAGAAAACTTTGAATCCATCCACAATCACAACGCGTACGCCATGGTAGAACGCAAGCTCAGCTGAAACACAATACCCCCTTTCTCATGGATACCTCTTTCACTGTCCACGAACTTGCCTCTTTTTCCGACGAGCAGCTGCAACGCCCGCTGCGCAATGATGAACTCTTCACAGCGCACAAACGGGCCTTGCAGCGCTGTTTCAAGCCAGCCGCACTCACCGGAATTCGCTCCTATGTCGTGCCGGGCGCTCAACGCGTGTTTTTACTCACTGCGAACAATGGAGGGAAAGCTGCTGCAATCTGTATGCCATCTGCAGCAGAAACTCCCATGGCACTGCACTCTCTGAGCGCGGCGGAATGCGATGCCTGCGATGATCTGCTGCCCGAACGCGACATCTACTATGCTTCATTCTTTGCTGATCCGACGCAGAAAAAGCTACTTGTGGCGGGACCGGTGCTTGTTCGCCGAGCCGATCAATGGCTGGGCGATCGCGAGCTAGGTGCGCAATTATTGCCGCCTGAGTTACGCGGGGAAAACACGCAGCTCACACCTCTGCTGGGCGGAGCCGCCCTCTTCAAGATGCACAATCTACTCATCCCGCACACACTCACGCATGGGGAATTGCCGCAATTCAGCGTGCACGGGCTCTTTGAGGATCGTGAGCAGGGAGGGGCACGTTTTTACGCTTTACTCGGCGGAGCACCGCCGACGCACATGATGCTGGTGCGCCGCAATGACAACTCGCGCAACTTGGAGTTTACACGGCCCTTCTTTTTCTACGGTGATGCGCCGGACAGCGAGCTTGTACTCGTCCAGGACGCTCTGCTGGCAGATGCCCCGGAATCCGGACTCATTGAACTGAGCACCGCCGCCGGCACAGGCCTGTACGCCGAGTGTGTGGAAAGCGTCCTCTTCCCCGGCGCCTTGCCAACCGGCAGTTGCTACCGGTGGACGCTGAGCCTGGTGGCGGAAACTTGCAGTATTGTGCAGCGAGGCAAAAGGAATCTGACCGGATCCCTGCTGCGACAAGCCCGCGAAGATTTCCGACGCGAACACGGCTCTGAGCCTCCCGCGGACTTCTCCTTTGCCCTGCCGAACAACGACAGCTTCCCCTGCCTGCAACAGGAAACGCTTACATCCCGCACCACACTCACCGCACGCGTATTGAGCTGCGCTCCCGTGCGCGTGGATGGTGTATCAGCGCAGCATTGGCACGTACAACTGCTGCCTGAAGGGGAAAAGGTGACGCTTCATGTATTCGTGGGATCGGAACTGACATGCTCTCCCACAAAAGGGGATATTATCCGCCTGAGCGGTCACCTGCACGCATCGCCAGATGTCCTGATACCTGCCACCACCACCCCGCAGCAACCGGAACAGGTGAAGGATGTTCCCCCGCAGATGACGGAAGAAAAAGCCTGCCGCATCCTCTGCAATGCTGTGTGCACACACGAGTGGGATGAATTCATCGCCAACTCTCGAGTTGAGCTCACCTACCAGAGCCACATGAACGGCACAAAGCTTCAATCACGCCAGGAGTTCATCCGCTACATGAGTGAGAGGCGTCAGTTGTGGCGCCGCCAGCATAGTTTCCAAGGCATGTGCTGGGATACGGGGAGCATCATCTACCGCGGGGAGAAGAGGCCCTGCTATATGCTCAGCTGTTTTGGGCGCATGGTTGGCGCATCCATCCTCACACTGCAGGATGGACGAATTACCGCCATCGAGACACTGCCGGAGGAAGCAAATGCCTCTTTCACGCCGGACGAAGAGAGCCGCAGCGCGCCGCGCATTTTCCACCCCTTCCGGGGTCACCTGACCCCGCACCCGGCAGAGCATACGCCCCTGCAACTTTATACTGCTAATTACTTGCGCGAATGCATGATGCAAAAGACCGGCTACTGCGAACCAAATGCGGAAGAAGCCGCAACGAAGCGCGGCTGCGCCCGCTGGATTAAACTCTGCCGCGATGAACCGACATGCTGTGACATGGCATTTGCGCACCGCGGGCGTGTGTATGCTGTTTGCGCCGTAGAAGTGCCGAAGCATCCGGACCACGGGGGCTCCATTGCAGAGGCTGTGGAAGCCCTGCCGGAACGCAAACAACTGCTTGCTCTGGCAGAACAGAACGGTCTTATCCCCTGTATCTTCCCCGCCGAACGTCAGTACTCTTCGGAACCGACGACGTCGTGGAATTTATGGGATATACGCGACCTGAGCCCCCTGCACCCTGAACAGATGTCTGATACCGACGCCACCCCACCCCCTTCCGTATGGGAAATCTTAGTGGGGGCTCTTGCAGAACTGCGATCGCGCATTCAGCACGCCGGCGGAACGGTCATTGCGTACCATGATACGCCCGACCTCTTCCCGCATTTTTGGTTCCGGGATCCCCAGGGAACTCTCAGTTGGGTTATTCTGCGCTGCACCGCTGATCCTGCAAAGCAAGACAGCTCCCTCAGCGAGCAGGAAATGCTACCTCAAGAACTTGCGCCGGGTACGCAAGGCTATCTCGCAACAGCCACGGCCTACGGGGATGCTGCGTGCAGTGAGCCTGCGCGCCGCGGTGAACCGATGTACGTGAAGCTCAGTGCACTCATGCCACTAAGCTGATACATAGGCGGAGGCAGGCAGAGCCTGCCTATGTACGATGTACGATGTACGATTTGAATGCTAGCGCGCCTGCGGCGCAGGGAGGCGGAGCAGGAATGGGGCGGAATTTGAGAGCAGTGCGCGGGGGTGGATGTCAACGCGAGAATCCACAAAAAAAACCGCCCGCACGATTGCTTCCACGGGCAGTTATATCCAATAAATTACGGGGATGCTTCCTGCCCACGACGAAAATATACGACAAACGATCGAAATCATCAACCTCACTTTTTGACCCACTTTCTCGCGCCACTAGGAGCGCTCACTTCCCAAATCGTACACCGACTTACTGCCGCTCTGCGATTTCGCCTCGTCTCAGCAGATCTTCGTGCAACGCATCTAAAATCTTTTGTTCGGGTCGGAAGTTTGCATCGTGATGAGAGGAGCGGATAAGCGGGCCACTTGCGACGTGCTCAAACCCGCGAGCCAACGCTATTTCCCGCAGATCAACAAACTCTTCCGGTCGTACATAGCGTATCACCGGCAGGTGACGCACACTAGGACGCAGGTATTGTCCCAAGGTGAGCACGCGTACCCCATGCTCCAGCAGATCATCCATGGTGCGCACCACCTCATCCCTGCTTTCTCCTAATCCAAGCATCATGCCGCTCTTCGTTACCACTAGGCCGGCGGCCATTTGCCCCGCGCGCTCCAGCATGTGCAGAGAGCGCCTGTATTGCGCACGGAATCTCACCAAAGGCGTGAGTCTCTCCACCGTCTCCACATTGTGGTTGAGAATGTGCGGTCGAGCATCCATCACCTGCGCCAGCGCCTCCTCATTCCCATTAAAATCCGACACAAGCACCTCTATGATCGTTGCCGGACTTGCGGCGCGAATGGCACGTATCGTGGCGGCTATGTGACCCGCCGCGCCATCCCGCAAATCATCGCGAGTCACCATGGTTACGACCGTGTATTCCAAATTCATGCTAGCTACAGCCTCTGCCACCTTGCGCGGCTCATCCACGTCCAGCGGTTCAGGTTTTGCCGTGCGCGTAGCGCAGAACCCGCACGCACGCGTACACACCTCGCCACACACCATGAAGGTGGCGGTACCATGACTCCAGCATTCACCGCGGTTCGGACAGAGAGCCTGCTCGCAAACAGTCACGAGTCCCTTCCCCTGCACCAGATGTTGTACGCGGTTAAAAACACGTCCCTTCGGCAAACGTACTTTGAGCCATTCAGGTTTGTGCGGGGTCTGATCTTTCATAACTCCGAAAGTTATGCACTATATCAGCGCGGCATGCAAGCGAAAATCTAAATATCGTTGTCTGCTGACGGAGAATCATAAGCTTCTCCAACAGGCGGAAAATATCGCTTACATACAAACATTTAGCGAGTTAGATTGCCGAAAAACAACCTCTGTGCGAAATTATATCCGGCAGGAGTCTATCATGCTCCAGCATCATAAAAACCTCAAAAAAAATCAGGATATGACTCAGAGAAATATCACCCGCTACACGTACGAGACCACATCCTTCCAAGGGTGGAGACTCAGTATTTGCCGCAAGTGGAATCAATTCACCAAATACTTTTCTGACCGTCAATACGGCAGTGAAGAAGCCGCTTTCCAAGCCGCTATCGAAATGCGCGACCGCATATTCGATGCACTTAAGAAAACGCCGGATGATCCGCGTGCCGTCTTTGAGCAATTCAAAAACGGAATAGCGGACACCTCGACGCAGAGCAAGGCAGGCAGCCATTAATGCTCATCCAAGCGCTCGCCTTTACGCTTGAACATTCTTTCAAAACCGTGTGTTTCGGCACACGGTTTTTTTCACATCCGTCCCGAGAAAAACGCAATTCATTTACGATTTACGATTTACGATTTGCAAAATTCGGCGAGCAAAGCTCGCGGAAAGCCGAGCAGGAGCGACGCGGAATTTTGAAGGCGGTGCGCGGGCGTGGTTAGAAAGCGGCGATGGCGCCTGGCGGCGCCTATGTACGATGTACGATTTGGGAAATTCGGCGAGCATAGCTCGCGAAGAAATGGGTTGAATGAGTCTGGAGAAGATTTTATTGGGACACGTGTGGTTTGCCCTAGGTTTTTTTATAAATAGTTGGACGAGGGAAGCGGCATGTTGTACAATACAGGACGTGAAGTGGAAAGTCACAGAGCTCGAAGAATGCGCATCGACCTTTGACGAAGCCCGCAGCCTTCCTGCGTGGACCGTGGTGAGCACGCGCCGCCAGACAAAAGGGCGCGGTCGCTTTAACCGCGAGTGGTATGCAGACGAGGGCGGTCTGTGGGCTACTTACAACCTACCCCTGACCGGAGAGAGGGAGAGACCGTGGGGGCTGCTGCCACTCGTAGCCGGAGCAGCCGTCATGGATGCACTGGCAAGCTTTCACATACCCGGACTTCGACTGCGCTGGCCGAACGATGTTCTTGTGGAAAAAGCCAAACTGGCAGGGATCCTAGTGGAACGTCCCCAACCGGACAAAGCGTCCATCGGTGTGGGCATCAACGTGCGCAATTCTATTGTGCGTCTGACCGGTCATCTGCAAGACCCGCCCACGCGCCTGGCAGATATTCTCAATTCGTGTCCTTCTGTACCACAACTGCGCAGCATACTGGGTGACTCATTGGCAGAAGTCTTCGGTTATTTTATGGAAGGGGGGGCGGAAACTCTCAGAGATGCGCTTGACGGGGCGTGGGGTTCTCCCCGACCGGTGGTCGCAATTACAGACACCGAACGCTACTGCGGATATTTTGCCGGGATAGAATCAGATGGCTCCCCCATCTTACGCAGGGCGGACGGCACCTCTTACACAGTACCCGGCACAGCCGTGGTTCGACTCAAGGAACTTATCTGATGAAGCATCAACTCTCCATACGGCGGATATTGAATTGGACGTGGATTACCTGCATTCCACTCCTTCTTCTGTGTTGCCGGAATAAATCGTCAACCGGCGCAACACCGTGCGCCGAAGCATCTCCCACTCCACAGCAATGCGCAGAGTGCCACCCGCACGAATATGAAGAGTGGGCTAACAGTGACCACGCGTGGGCTGCCCGCCTCCCCAATGAGCAAGATGCTCCCGCCTTCCGCGGCCAAATGATGCGCGCCCACGGCGACCAACTCATCTTTCGCCGTGATGAGTCCGGGCGCTACCTGGTGCAGACCTCGTGGAATGAGCCGGCTTTGCCGGTAGTTGGGGCAGTGGGGCGCGACCCTCTTGTGCAGTATTTGGTGCCCGGTAAACGCGGCGCCCTGCAGGTGTTGAGCGCTGCGTGGGATCCGCAACGCCATGAATGGTTCGATGTGTTTGCGGATGATGCGCGACTGAAGGCCGAGGGAAACGCGCTTCGCAAACCCGGAGATTGGGGGCACTTCACGGGTCGAGGCATGACATGGAACTCCCAGTGCGCCGCCTGCCACATGACCGGTTACCGCAAGAAATTTGACCGCCTCTCGGACGGCTATCACTCCTCATTCGAACAGATGGGCGTCACGTGCATCGCTTGCCACCCTGCCGCCAAACCCGATCCCATCGATGGCTGCACGGCTGACCGACGAACCCGCACCCTTACCCCGCAGCAGGCCAGCGCCGTGTGCGCATCCTGCCACGCCCGCGCCGAAACGTTCGACGATACATTCCGCCCCGGCGACCGCTTTGAGGATCACTACCGGCTGGAGTTGCCCGTGGCTCCCGGCGTGTTCTATGCCACGGGGATGCAACGCGATGAAGTGTTTGTTGAGACCGGATTCCGATTGAGTCGTATGGGTGCAGCAGGTGTCACCTGCATGGATTGCCATGACCCCCATACCGGCGAAACCATACTGCCATGGGAAGATAATTCTCTGTGCCTGCGCTGCCACGCCATTGAAAAGGTCATCAATGGGAAAAAGGCTCCGTTTTCCGCCGGCGCACCGGAGGGCACCTGCGATCGGGAATCCATCGGCGGACGCTGTGTCGAGTGCCATATGCCCGAATCCAATTACATGGCACGCGACCCACGCCGTGACCACTCGCTGAACATACCTGACCCCGTGTTGAGCCAGGAGATCGGCGCCCCGAACGCCTGTACCATGTGCCACCGTGACAAAAATGACGAGTGGGCTGCACAGGTACTTGCACGTGCTATTCCGCACCAAATTGTGGAGCAACGTCGCCCGCGCGCACGCGCCGTGCATGCGGCCATGCACGGACAAGCCAAGGAGAACGAACTGCTGAACGCCCTGCAAAAGGAAGATATACCGGCGTGGCGAGCCACTCTGCTGGAGCATCTGTCGCGCTGCCCACTTTCCCCCGCAATCCAACAGGCTGCCCAAAAAGCAGCCACGGACGCCGATGCACTTGTGCGTGCGGCGGCAGCCGGTATCCCCGGTCCGCACGTGACGTCACTCCTGCACGACCCCATACGTTCCGTGCGCCATGCTGCCGTATGGAGCATGATACAGGTTATGCCGGAGAGACTCAACGGCACCGAGGCCGCACAAGAGTTACGCGAAGCCGCTGAATTCCGCGCCGACCAACCCGGCGGCACAATGCTGCTGGCGACGCTCGCCCAAGCGGCGGGAAACATACAAGAAGCAGAGGAGCAATACCGCCGAGCCATTGCACTGGATCCCTCCTCTCCCGTACCCTACATGGATTACGCACTTCTGCTGGCGCGCACACAGCGTTTGCAGGGTGCTCTGCAGGCACTGCTCACCTGCACCAAGGTGGCTCCCAAGAATGCCGAGGCGCAATACCGGCTAGCGCTTGTACTTGCGGAGCTGGGGTTGTATCCGGCGGCAATCATCGCGCTCGACCGAGCCCTGCAAGCGGATCCGCAGCACGCCGCAGCACGCGCTGCCCGAGCAGAACTCACCCCATTCCTCTCACCCAAGCCATAAATATGCCACCGCTTTCATCTACATCAACGATCGTCGTCATTCTCATCGCCATTTTGCTGATCTTTGTTGTCTTTACACTGTTAAAGGGAGTCATCAAAATGCTGCTGCTTGCCATCGCGGCGGTCACTGCGATAGCCGCATGGATTTTTATCCAAAAAAATGGGTTTACACTTATATCCCTGTGTACCAATTCACCTCAGCCCTGGATGGTGCAAGCGCTCGCCTGGCTGGCAGCCATCTTCATCTTTGCTGTCTTTTTCCACGGCATGAGCTGGTTCTCCCAGCTGTTTTCATGGCGTCACGGTGGCGCCACTGCCGGTGGGATTCTTACGACCGTGCTCATGTGCGCCCTCATGCTCTGGCTCGCTATGCTGGGCGTTTCGTACTATGGGGATGTGTCGCTCATCGACTTCTACCACAAGCGCGCCTCAGTCACAGATGGCACTGTTCCTTCCCTCCCATGGGCGGCTCGACTTCGGCAAGCGCTCAGCAACTCCGCTGCTACCTCGTGGGCCATGCGTATCAATCCTATGGATGACCCCTCGCAAACCAAATTAGCCTGTCTGGTGGCCTACGGTTGCTCTCTTTCCGAAGAGCAAATGGAACAATTCTACCACACATGTTTGGAACACTCGGGCATCCCGCATCCCTCCCGCTTTTTAGACTTATTTCGTGACCAAGGACTCCGCACGTTGGTGCAGGAAAGGCGCTTTGTGAACCTGCTGGAAAACTCGCATCTCAAAACCTTTCTCCAGTTTCAAAACACGCAGCAATTTCTGGAGAAATTGCAGCTCAATTGATAACTCTGCGCCCTTAAAAAAAGCCGATAACACCCAAGACGGGGTGGCTGGCGGCGCCTATGTACGAGGTACGAGGTACGATTGCAAAACTAGCGCGCGTTGCGCGGAGGCAAGTCGTGTGTCTCGCATCCCACACGCGAAGGAATGGGTTGGATGAGATCGGAGAAAATTTTATTGGGACACGTGTGGTTTTACCTTGTGAAGCAGCGGGGCAACATGCTAGAATGGGGGACGGGTCACACGTTCCTAGTTTTCCCACACATCCTGATGAGGCAAATGCTCCGAATAGCTCCATTCATACTGACACTGTTGGCCGTGTCAGTCACGGAGTTGTACGCCACACCCGACAAGTGGGACATATTTTCTGTGCGCGGCGTTGATTACGTGCGGCTGGAAGATGTATGGAACTTCTACCGTTTTTCGAAACGTGAGGGGCGACCCGGCTACATATCCTACGGAGCCGGCGACCGCACTATTTCCTTACGCCCCTCCAAGCAAGACTTTTACGTCAACAACTACCGTTATATTCTGTCCTATCCGGTCATTTCGGAAAATGGCATGCTGCTCATTTCCGCGATCGACATGAGTAAACTGGTGGATCCCGTGCTCCGCCCACGCCTTACGAAGTCCGGGAAGATCACTACAGTCGTACTGGATCCCGGGCACGGCGGGCACGATTCGGGTGCGGTGAGCCGTTACGCACGCGAAAAGGATTGCAACTTGGCACTCGGACTGAAGGTTCGGCGCAAGCTGGAAGCGGCCGGCTTCAAAGTAGTGATGACGCGAGACAAAGATTTTTTTCTGACGCTCGGGGAGCGCGTGGCCATCGCCAACCGCACGCCGGATTGCATATTCGTGAGCTTGCACCATAACTCCGGCGGTAGTTCAGCATCCGGTATCGAAACTTTCACTCTTGCACCGCACGGCACCACCTCCCCCTTTGCCCGGACCCGTCGCACAGAAGACTTGGCCGGCAATAATCAGGATAGCGAGAATATCGCCCTGGCCACCGCTGTACACAGTCATTCCATCAAAAAAACAGGCGCCATCGACCGAGGCATCCAACGAGCCCGCTTCTCGGTTCTCTGCACCATCAAGCGTCCCGCCATTCTTTTTGAGGGAGGCTTTGTCACCAACCAGCAGGAGGGCTCCAAAATTAGCTCCGACAACTACCAAGAGATGCTAGCCCAGTGTATTTGCGATGGTATTATGCGCTACACATACAACGCGCGCCATCGATCACCCTCTTACCGCCGAGGAGGAAGTGGCTCGGTACGCGCCGGTTCCTCCCTGCACTCCGGCTATCTCCCACGCACGCGCGGTACCTCGTCACGTTAATTACCCATGTATTTATCCCCACATCGTCTCATCATCAGGAGTTGCTGTCTGTTGCTCGCACTGGCAGCTGCACCGGGCGGGGCGGTAAACGCACCTGCTCCCTGGACCCCGGCAGACGGACCGCCGGATACCGCGTACCAGACCGTCGACGAGCTGCGTAGTTTCTACAAGCTGGCGGACGGCTCCCGAGCAACGCGCAAAGGAGCTTATACCATCGTGCGCGACGACGCCTCAGTTGAGCTTGGACCAGGAGCACGAGAACTGAGAATCAATGGTGTGAATATCGTGCTGGGACGACCGCTCATGCGCGACACAGCGGGCAAGCTACTGATCTCGCGCGATGATTGGGTGTACTGGGTGGATCCCATATTGCGACCAACCTACATAGCGAACCGCGAAAAGTTGGACACGGTTATTGTCGATGCCGCTCACGGTGGGCGCGACACCGGGGTGACTTGTGCGAGCAGCCACGAAGCCGAGGTAACGCTTCAAGTGGCTCAAGCCTTGCAGAAGGAATTGGAGGCGGCAGGGCTACGCTGCATTCTCACCCGAACCGGGGACTATTTCCTCTCCGATCGCCAGCGAGTGGATCAATCGAATGCCATACCAAACGCAATTTTTGTCAGTTTGCATCTCAACAGCTCCCATGCCAAAGCGAGCGGTTCCGCTGTTTATACGATGGCTCCTGCGACAATCGGCGCAGAGGAGCCACGCCCGAGCAATGCTTTTTCCTGCAAGAGCTCGGCACTGGCGTACGCGCTGCAGTACACGCTGAGCGCGGAAATCCGCCTGACCGGGGATGGATGCAATCACACGCACTTCAGCTTGTTGAGTTCCCTCACCATGCCCGCCGTCATCGTGGAGCTGGGCTACGTCAGCAACCCCAAAGAAGCTGCTGCTCTCGTCACTCCGGACTACCAGACCAGACTTGCTTCTGCATTGGCGCGAGGTATACGGAATTACGCCCGCGCGACCGCACCTGATGCAGCAATACCCGTAGCGCCAGCTCCTCCCAAAAAGGCAAAACCCCAACCCCGCAAAGAGCCGGCAAAGCCCGCAGTGGAGAAGCAAAAAAAGCGCGAACAGAGCCGCTCCGGGAAGAAGAGTCGTACACGCAAGTAATACTCCCTGCTTCAAGCTCGGCGCAGCAGTTCGAGCTTCACCGGATTGAGCTGCTCCCACGGCAGTTCCGGTTTCGTGAAATGCCCATAATTGGTGGACAAGCGGAAAATGGGACGGCGCAACCCCAGCGCAGTCTCCATATCTGCCGGCTTAAAGGAAAAGGCGCCCCGCACACGCCGGATAATTTCATCTTCCCCCACACAGGCGGTGCCGAAAGTATCTACATCTATCATGATGGAAACGGGGTCGGCTTTGCCGATAGCATAAGCGACCTGAAGCTCGCAACGCCGCGCCAGACCCGCCGCCACCACATGCTTGGCAACCCAGCGGCACATGTACGCACCGGAGCGATCCACCTTGCTGCAATCCTTCCCGGAAAATGCGCCACCACCGTGGCGTCCCATGCCACCGTAGGTATCGACGATAATCTTGCGACCGGTGAGACCGGAGTCGCCGTGCGGACCGCCAATGACAAAACGTCCCGTGGGATTGATGAAGTACTCCGTATTTTCCCTCAGCAGCTCAGCGGGAAGCACCCGCTTCACCAGTTCGGTGCAGAAATCGCGAATCTCCTTCAAACTCACATTGTCGGTGTGCTGGGTACTCAACACCACGTTCATGATGCGTTCCGGCTGCCCATCTTTGCCGTACACCACAGCAACCTGGCTCTTG
Organism: uncultured Akkermansia sp.; assembly: GCA_947588645.1. Lineage (GTDB taxonomy): Bacteria > Verrucomicrobiota > Verrucomicrobiia > Verrucomicrobiales > Akkermansiaceae > Akkermansia. Next base: position 41,521 of record CANPYO010000004.1, read on the forward strand.
CTATCCGGGCGAAGCCAATGAACCACTCCTGAGTGGCGTGCGAGCGCCAGTTCGCGCATGATGCGATGGGCGTACATCACAGGAGCGGGCATCATCTCCGGTGTTTCATCTGTCGCATAGCCGAACATAATACCTTGGTCACCGGCTCCCTGTTCGCAGCCTTCCTTGCCCTCAACGGCGCGAGCATCCACACCCTGTGCAATGTCCGGACTCTGAGCGGAAAGAAAATTGAGCACCTGCACACCATCTGCAAAAAACACCTCATCATCCTCTGCCGTGCGGTAGCCGATTTCCCGAATCGTGTTGCGTACAACCCTCTCGTAATCGACTTGGGCGCGTGTCGTGATTTCACCGGCCAGCACCACATGGTTGTCCTTCACCAGCGTTTCACACGCCACCCGGCTGGCAGGATCCTGCTCCAGACACGCATCCAAGATCGAGTCAGAAATCAAATCCGCCACTTTATCAGGATGCCCTTCACCCACAGATTCCGATGTAAACAGATGCGGTATGTTCATAATGATTCAACTTCGTTAATTAGTGTGAAAAGACCTAATCCGCCAGGCACCTTATCAGGATCCTCGCGAATACTCGCCATTGCAGCAGACCTCACCAGCGCTGCCTTGTTCGTGTGCTCAGGAGTCGTGCGCAACATGTGGTAAAACATATCCCACCACAAAGTGATTTCATTGCGAATCATCTGCGCCTGAAGCATATAATGCCTTACCCCCGCGCCGTACAGAGCGCTCTCTTCGTGCTCTGTCAAATTACACGTTTCGTCCCCCGTGTAAAAGCCTGTGCGTTCCATCAAGCGACGCATATTCTCGGCTATCGTGTAATCATACGGGTTGCGACGCATCTGCACAGCGAGCATCAACAGATCACGTCGAGCAGGATAACGGCGCGGCGTTGGATCATTGAGCACAGCGATATAGCGCTCGGGGTATTCCAAACGGGTAATCATCTTCTTCTGCACGGCATCATGCGGATGGAGTACGACCTGTTGATAGAGCTCGGTAAGCTTGGCGTAGTATTCCGGCGTTCGTTTTTGACATGTGACGACATGCCGGTTCAGATGACAGAGAATGTTCAGCATGGAGTAGCGACTCCGCAAGTGTTTAGCCAGCGTGTCATCCGCCACGCACACCGCATTTTTTCCGGTGGGATTATTGCTCTTCTTGAGCAATTCTTGAATGAGCCAATGAGCAAAAGCATCTTCCAAACTCTCCTCGGGCACTTGCGGGTTGTCAAACAGCAAAACAACCCCCACTTTATCCTGCGCGTAGCTCGCCAATATACTGATGCAAGCCTGCGGCGTCATCGGCGCACGCACACCAACCCTATCCAGTGACCACGCACACGGCGGCGCCCCAATCACCCGAGCCACCCGACGCGGTGCGAAATGGGCAGATAAATAACTGAGCAGCTCCAGTAAATGGACGTCAAACCGAAAAGCCCCACCGACCATCCAGCTCGCCTGTGGCAAGTGGTGCTTCAAAAAAAAGTCAAGCGACACAGGAACTTTGGCATCGGTATCACTCATGAGGGGACAGGAGCACGCAGAGATTCCAAAAATCGCTGACAGATGGCGTGCATGCGGTTCTCGTTAGCCGCATCGTTGCGCCATGTAAGTCGCATCAGGTCAAACAGGATAGAGGATGCATTAGAGTGCCCTCGCCCTTGCAGCTTGAAGTGGCGGAATCCCATATCGTAAAGTCTCTGTATCTCGGGAGTATTGAGCGCCAAGACGCCATAGCGTTCCATCGTCAACATTTTCTCTAACTCCCGGCAGCCATTGCCCACTTGTCGCTTGTCGAACTCTCGGCCATCATAACCCAGGAAATTGAGCGCATTCTCGGAGAGAGAGCGATAGTGAAAACCACGCAGAGGGCAAGCTCTTATGCAGTATTCGTTTATGAGCAATATATACCGGTTTTTATCCTCCAACGACTCCAGCAAGTCATAATTGAGGACATCATCCGGATGTACCATCACGTCATCGTACTTGTCGGCTAATTCTCGGTACACCTCCGGCTTCCCCCTTCCGCTCTTTTGGACAATGTTGAGAATGCTCGAAATGCAACGCAACTCCGGGAACTGCTTCCTTAGATAAGCAAGCAAAAGGTCGGATCCGATGATGACGCCATTGCGTTGCGTAGGGTTGTGACGCGAGAAAAAAGAGCAAAGGGCATTGCACAACGCATCGCTGAGATGCTCCTCCTTGAGCAATAAGTTGGAGAAGGTGAGGCACACGGCTACATGGCGCATCTCGTACTCCAGCCCCGCTGCCCGCACCTCCTCAGCCTCTCGCAAGAGTTGTTTCAGGACCCGTCCGCTATTCCACGTGCACAGGGGCGCGCCATGCACCATGTGAAAGGGTTCATACCCCAATTTCTCCTTACAAAAATCAAAAAAGGACAGCAGCTCACGGTCGTTCACAAACGCCCCCGAGACATCCCAATCCGCCTCCGGCCAGAGTGGATTCACGTATGCTGTCTTTGCTGCCATTGAATCAGTTCCGTCTAGCGAGTCACGTCCTCTGCAACGAATCGTTCATACCTCACTTCTCAGGCCAGCCCACAGTTTGGTGAGCTATCACTCTCTCTCCACCCGTAAGCCCGAGCTTAGCCGTCAACGCGTCCACGTCTATCAATCCACGAATCACAGTACCAAGGCCCTTGGAGGCGGCATACAAGTATACGTTCTGGTAAGCTGAACCTACATGACAGCGTCCCCATTGGTCATCTTTGGCAACGTAAAGCAAGTGCACAGGAGCATCTTTTACAAACTCCTGCGTGGCGGTAAGCGGTATCAGATTCTCGTCGTTCACCTTCTCCAAGCAATTCTTGGGGCCGTCGTAATACCACGTACCTGTCGGGGTGAGGAGATAGAGCTTCATATTCTGCTGATTTCTTGCCGTGGGGATCGTGCGCTTCCCTTGCGTATTCACCCCCCACGCCGCCCAGAGTACCTCGCTGAGCGTTTGGTCATCCACCGGCTTATTTGCATCGTAGAGGCGTCCTGAAGCGCGAGTGTTGATCGCATCCATCACAGGCATGCCGCCTGTGATGACCGGTTTTGGGAGCGATTTTACCTCGCCTCCCCATCCACTGCCGCATGCCAACGCCGCGCAGGTCACCATCGTGAACTTCTGAATCGCATTCATGCCCGTGAGTGTACCACGTCGCGACTCGTTATGTCAAGCACCAGGGCAAACGCATCAGGGCAAACGCATTAGAAAATGCGTTTGCCTATGTACGATTTACGATGTACGATGTACGATTTATCAATAATGTGCGCGTTGCGCAGATTTTTTTCGGATCATTAACGTATACTGAAATCCCTTTAGAGCCATCATCATGATGACCGCTGGTTATCACGGTTTTTGATACGTATAAACGATGATATCAGTCAATAAGAGCATTTTCCCTGTTGATTGTCTTCTCTCAAATGCGGTTGCCTATGTACGAGGTACGATTTGGATCATAACGCGCCGGGGACGCGGGGAAGAGACGCCTGACGGCGTCTGTGTACGATTTACGATTTTGATTTAGGAAGTAATCTTGACAAAGCAGTTTTGCATGAGTAGGATAGGCACATGCAACTCAATCAAGCTGTACTCGACAAGAAAGGTTTGCAAATTCCGCAGGCTCCGGCGCCGGTGGGCTCCTATGTGCAATGCGTGCGCACCGGTAATTTGCTGCATCTCTCCGGTGGTATCTCAGTGAATGGCGACTCCGCTTTCTACGGCAAACTGGGTCGCGATCTCTCCGTGGAGCAAGGGCAGCAAGCCGCCGTTGCCGCTATCCTGAATCGACTTGGCGTCATCAAGGCTGAGCTTGGCGGCTTCGCCCCCCTACGACGCATCGTCGCAGTGAACGGTTTTGTCAATTGCACCCCCGACTTCACTGAGCAGGCGAAGGTGCTTAACGGCGCTTCCGATCTGCTTGTGGAACTGTTCGGACCGGAAGCAGCCCACTCGCGCTCTGCCGTGGGTGTGGTGAGTCTGCCTCTCGGCGTGGCTGTTGAAATCAACATGATCGTCGAGTTCGACCCAACGCAACTCTGACCACTCTCATGGCAACGGTCGTCCTTGGCATCTGTGGCTCGATCGCGGCCTACAAGGCAGCGGATGTGGCTTCGCGGCTCACAAAGGCCGGGCATGAAGTACATTGCGTGTGTACGCCGACGGCTCTGCGTTTCGTCACGACGCTCACGCTCATGACTCTCTCTCGCCACCCTGTCATTTCCTCTTTCGATGAGGAGACAACCGACTGGGTTCCCGCGCACATTGCACTAGCGCAGAAAGCGGATGTACTCGCCGTAGCTCCGGCCAGCGCGCACTCTATCGCCTGCTTTGCGCAGGGCTTCGCGCCCAATGTGCTCACCTCCCTCTACTTGGCCAACCGTGCCCCGGTACTTATCTTTCCCGCTATGAATACGCTGATGTGGGAACATCCCGCAACGCAACAAAATGTGCAAACGTTGCTCAAACGAGGTGACCGTATCATCGGTCCGGCAGAAGATGGTCAGCTTGCATGCGGAACCTGCGGGAAAGGGAGGCTTGTGGATGTAGACACCATTGTATCACACATCCAGCAAGAACTCTAACCATGTACGATGTACGATTTGGGAAGTGAACGTGCGTTGCGCGGGGGAGCGGAGCTGAGGCGACGCGGGAATTTGAAAGCCGTACGCGTTGCTCTTCTTCAGCGGCACCTCTCCGTCTCTTTTATCATTTTGTATTAACCTTTTATGCATTTCATACTGCGGTCGAAATTTTTAAGGGTGACGCAAGAGGATCTTGAGTTTTCGTAGAAGTATGATAGTCTTGGGTCGAGATGGCAAACACGACATTATCCCCTGATTTGATGAAGTTCACTGCAGCATTGGCGGATGCCTTTGCCCAAAGTCAAGCTGTTGTATCGGCCCGTGCACGTATTGGCTTATTCTATCAGGATGCGGCCGCCACGGAGCTCTTTCGCAAGGTAAGCGAGTACGGGGCGCAACTTCAAGAGAAGAGAGCAGCCGGCATGCCACCGGGGGAGGAGGAACTGACGAAGTTCGACCAACTGCGCAGCGATGTCGTCAACAACGAACGCTGCAAGGGCTTTTTGGAGGCGCGTGAACAGTTGGATCTGATGCTCGCTACAGTCAATCAATACCTTTGCATGGCAATCGACAAGGGATGTGCCCCCACCGACGAAGAGGTGGCAGAAACTATGACTCGCCAGGTGAGCGCATGCAGCTGCGGCGGCCATTGTAAGGATGAGGAATGCGATGGTCAGTGCAATGGCAGTTGCGGCAAGGGACATGATTGCCATTGCGGCAAGCATGACTGATGCCGCTCGGCATCGCATGATACGCGTCTGTTTCCGGTCATGCCCCGTTTCCTGCACACGCATTTATTCTTCTACGCAGTAGTGGCTACACTGTGCGTCGGAGCAGGCGTTGCGTTGTTGGGTGATTCGGAATGGCATTTCAGTCCTGCGGAGCCCGTGGTGTACGGCGGGCTGATTGCGGTATTTCTTCTCGCGGGAGGCCTGTTCCTGGCGCGCGTGCGCGGGTGTGGCGTGCTGCCCCGCACTCATATTCTGTGGCGTGTTTTGCTGTTTGCGCTTCTCTGCGACATGCTGTGCAATCTGTACATTTTCAACAACCTGATGCACGCCCCCTTCTCACTGCTTCTCACAGCCGCGTCCATCTGCATGCTCTGGGCCGTTCTGGGACGCCTGAGCGTGATTGTCTGCTGTCCCTTTTTTATCCTGCAACTCGCACAAATAGCCGGTAATCACCAATATGGCACACGCATTAACTCGCTTGTCATCGCCGAAACTCTCGAGGCTTCTGAAGAAGAGGTGCTCGGCTACCTGTCCGCCGGCAATATGCTCATCGCGGGCGCCGCGGTCGTTGGCGGCATCATACTCAGTTGGGCCCTGGTGTACCTCCTGCGTTCGCAAACCAACCGACTTCAACTGATTAATGCCGGACTGCTCTTTGCCCTCATGGCGGGCCTCTTCAGCCTGACCATTCCACCCGCGCGCCGCAACCTGAATTGTTATTGGCCCGTGTACGAGGCATACGCTCTCATCCAAGCCTGGACGGAAGCCCTCTTCCACAACTACGCCACGATCAAACAAGTGCAATCTCTCCCTTCTCCGACTGAACAGCCTTCATCCCTTCGCACGCTACATGGCGACGAAGGGGTGGTGTTTGTCGTGCATATCGGCGAGAGCGTGCGTGCCGACCGCATGGGCATCAACGGCTATTTCCGCAATACGACGCCATTTCTCGGCTCCTGCACGCGCCTGATCAATTTTCCGAATTGCATTTCTGCCGCTTGCGATACTTGCCAAGCTCAAATTGCCATTCTGACCGACGCGAGGCGCGATATCTATGAAAAAGACCCGGCCATGCAACCGCACACCGGCTCAGTACTTGACCTTTTCGCGGCCCACGGTTTTCGCGTCTGCTCGTTCTTTGGAAAACGAAACGCAACCCATCTCAAATACGATATGGTGGTGCGCCTTCTCACCCGCTGTTCTGCAGAGCGGCACAACGCCCCAGGTTCACCGTGGACAGCCGTTCCGCTCATAGCTGAATCCCTTCGACAGCAACCCGTCAGACAAAACAGGATCCTTTTCATCAACAACGAAGGCAGCCACACGCCCTTCTTCCACTACGACGCTCAATCCGCCCCCTTCCTGCCCTCCGGTTCCTCCTTCGAAAATCCTGCTGCTCACGCTGAAAGCGTCAACAACGCCTATGACAACACGGTGCACTACACGGATGAGTTTGTCCACCGCGTCGCACGTGTCCTCCAAGGACGCCCGTGGCTCTACCTTTACATCAGCGACCATGGCGAATATCTGGGTCATGATGGCATATGGGGGCGCGCGGCACTTGGAGAGAGCGGGCGCGATTACCACAGCACCACCGGATGTCGCGTAGGCATGTTCTTCCTTTATTCCCCCGAGTTTGAGAAAGTTCATCCGCATTTTGCCGAAGCGTTGCGCACCCTTCGATCCCACACCTCCATGCCTGTCGCTCAGGAACATATCTTCCACACTATGTTGGGAATTTTTGATTTAAAGACTCCGTGGTACAACGCGGCTCTGGATCTCTCCTCTCCCCAAGCTCAACCGTATTCCGGACCTCAACCTCCGCTCTCCCAATAGCATTTCCCGCGCCTCCGGCACCCGAACTTCCTGAATCGTAAATCTTAAATCGTGAATGAATTATCGCACCTCGTAAATAGCAATCACATTTTCTAATGAGATTGCCTTGGTTTTTTGGGCTTGATAATTGGGGGTGATATGCGATAATGGACGGACGCACTTATGGAGGACGAATCGGCGCGATACCTCAAAGAGCCTACCCCCAGAGAGTGGAGGAGCTTTTGGACGCTTGTGGCGGTGCAGGCACAAAATGCGTTCAATGAAAAAGCGGTGCAGTTTCTTCTGATCCCGCTGGGTGTATGGTTGTGGGGTGCCAGTGGCAGCATGCTTGAATACGGTTTGGGCGCCATTTATGTGCTTCCCTACATTCTTTTTTCTCCCCTGGTCGGGTGGCTGGCAGACTGCTTCTGCAAGACGCGCATCATACAAGTTATGAGCGTTGTACAACTTTTTGTCATGAGCTGCATGCTTTTCTGCTTTTACCAGCATGATATGGAGGCAGCCATTCTCTGGTTTTCCATCTTCGCCATTCAGGCAACCATCCTCAGCCCCGCCAAAAAAGGGATCGTGAAAGACCTGCTTGGATCGCGCTACCTCAGTTACGGCTCCGGGATCATCGAGGTGAGCATGGTGTTTGTGCTGCTTCTTGCCCAAATCGGCGTATTTTTCCTCTTCAGTTACCTGCTGGATTACTTCACACAAGTTCAAGGACCCGTTGCTGAGAATGAAGCTGGGTGGAGCGCGGTAAAACTGCCCACTTGGATTTTCATCTCCCTAGCCATTCTGGTTGCCGCCGCGTCACTCATCCTCCCATGCTACCCTGCCAAACAAACGCGCCGTTTCAGCATGAGCCTTTTCTACGAGCATTTCGTGCAGATGAAATATTTGTGGCGCGACCGCCAATTACGGCTCAGTGAAATCGGCATCAGCTATTTCTGGTGCCTCGCCGGTTCTCTCTTCCTCATTCTCATCCAGATTGCTAAGGATATGCAGATCAGCCACCCGGACGTTGACTTCAGTCTGCAGTGCGGCATCCTCATGGCGTGGCTTGGCGGTGGGGTCGTGGTCGGCGGCAGCGTGGCTTCTCAGCTTTGCAAAGGCAAAAATGAACTCGGTCTCATTCCCCTTGGCGCCATCGGCGTCACTCTTTGCACCCTCATGCTCTCTCTGCTGGATGTCGAGACGACCGAAAGCCATATCTTTCTCACCCTTACCGGCGCTTTCGGGGCGGCCTACCTGGTACCCCTCAATGCCTTTCTGCAAGATAATTGCGATCCTGCCAACCGTGGCAATATCATCGCCGCCGGCAACCTCTTCGACAACTTGATGGGACTGGTGGCCGTGGGGCTCATGTGGGTTATGCACGCGTACGGAGCCCGTCCTCAAGGACAATACTTTGTCCTCTTTTTGTTCAGCGCCTTTATCATGATCACCTCACTGCGCCTCATCCCGCAGGAGTTTATTCGCATGGTGGGCATCTGGCTCATGAATCTTTTCTACCGCCCGCGTATCCTTCATCCCGAGCGCTTCCCGGAACGAGGCGGCGCTCTCATCGTCTGCAATCATGTGACCTATGCAGACGCCCTCTTCCTCACCATGGTATGTCCGCGACCGGTGCGCTTCATCGTGGCCGAAGAATTCATGGTCTCACGCGTGCTTGGCTGGGTGCTCGAAATTTTCAACTCGGTGCCCATCTCCACCAAAAACCCGCGAGACGCCATCCGCAGCGCTGCTCATGGTATCGCCAATGGTGACCTTATCTGCATTTTCCCGGAAGGACAACTGACTCGTACGGGTTGCCTCACACCGATCCGACGAGGCATGGAATCCATCGCCCGCCGAGCCAAAGCGCCCGTCATCCCGGTCTATATGGACGGTCTTTGGGGAAGTGTCTTCTCCTACTATCGCAGCCGCTTTTTCACCAAGCTTCCGCGTCGCATTCCCTACCCTTTTACCGTTGCAGTCGGTGAACCGATTCACTCTCGACGTGCTGACAGCCAACAAGTGCTGAGCATCTTCCGCGAACTCGCGGTAGAGTGCATCAGCTCCGAGCTCTCCGATAGCCGAGAATCACTCATCCACCTGCTGGAGAGTATCGGGAACCAACCATTTGTCCACTGCGCCGGACTTTCGCTCACCGGCATCCAAATTGCCGGAGCCGTGATCAACCATCGCGCTCCCGAAAACAGCCCGAAGCCGATCGTTGACTGGCTGAATATCCTCATCAGTCTGGCTACGGATGCCAACGCATTTCGCCGGGCGTGGATCAATGCAGACCAAGTTCACCACGTGAACGCTCTCAAAGAGGGGCGGCACGCCCTGCTTACCACTGTGGGACACCACGAACCGCACGAACCCGTGTTGGCTGTTCTCTGGCCTATCTTCACGCGCACTCCTGTGCATCTCATTACCTCTGAGCGAGACGTCATAGATCCCTGCATCTCCCAGATTGTCGGCAGCGCGTGCATGCGCCGCATCCTGCTGAAGGCTGTTCCCCCACGCCAAATTCCCTTCTTCGATTTCAGTCTGGGCGCCGATATTTCCACGCCCAATACCCGCTGGCGTCCCGGTCTCGCCACACCGGAGGGCATCGTTATCTCCATGAGTATGCGCCGCAGTGTGGTGCGCATGAGCGATGGGACGATTCAACTCGGCTCACGCCCGCGGACGGTGGGGCTGCTGCTTCCCGGTTTTGCCGTTGAGGAAGGGGTGGTATCCCTCATCACCGGCCCCTCCCTGGAACATCCCTTCCAGCTCCCGCAAAAGCTTTACATTGACGAATGCGCCTTCCTGGCTCGCCTCTCCTGAACCACCACATTGTCTCACACTCCCGAATCGATGCCCTTTCCTCATATCCGCAAAATAGCTTCCCTCTCATCTTTTTGGCTCCGCTGCGCACGTGCGTTTTCATTGCCCATGACATTTCTTGGTTGGCTGGTTATTTTCTGCTATTCTGTGCAGCATGGTGGCCGTGTCTTCCCGGGAATTCTCGCGTTGCTGGGTACCGTAGCCATGCACTTGGCCACCAATTTGCTCGATGATCTCTTCGACTATTTCATCCTACGCAACAATCAAGAATTACAGAAAGCTGCCCTCGATGATAAATGCGTCTATCTCTTCAATGGAAGCACGACTGTTCCCAAACTCTGCCTGAGCATCCTCTTCTTCTTGCTCTTGGCCGCCTGCATCGGCATGTACCTTCTCGTGCTATCCGGGCCATGGGTCCTGCTCTTTATGGCCGGCGGACTTCTCATTGCCCTGGGCTACCAGTGGTGTTCATTGCGAGGACTGGGAGAAGCGGCTGTCATGCTTGCCTATGGTCCCCTCCTCTTTGAAGGGGTATTTTACGTGATGACCGGTGATTTCTCCATGAATGTTCTCATTCTCTCCCTGGGATGTTCCTGTCTTGTTGCTTCCGTGCTGTACAACCATATGCTCATGGACTACGACGCCGACAAATGCGCAAGCAAAGTTACACTATGCCGCAAATTGGGCAGTAAATCCCGCGCTCTTTCCTTTTGTTTGTTCTTTTACTGTGGAGGCTTCGCAACCTCACTCTATCTCGTGTTTTCTACCGGCTCGCTGTACTACATGCTCCCCATGCTCGTTACTCCGCTGGTAGTTGACCTGTTGATTCTGCTGCATATTTACAATGGCAACAAAATGCACGTTCCTGCCATACGTCCATGGCACCTCCCCTTGGATAACTGGGCTGAACTTTCCAAAGGAAATGATGCTTCCTTTTACATGCGTTTCTTCTATTCGCGAAATATTGCCGTCTTCTACATGATGCTTACATGCATCGCAGCCTGCCTCTGATGCCCCTTCTTACGACGCGCCTGGCGGCGCCTATGTACGAGGTACGACGTACGATTGCCTTCCCATCGATCATGGAGACGCAGACAAAAACGTACAGGAAAGTCAGGAAAAGAGAGGGAGTCTATGGGGAGCATGAATCGAAGGAGGATCATGCGGAGGAATGCGTTTCCAATGAGGAAGGTAGAGACCTTCTGTACTATCAAAAAACTCATTGTGTACTTTGAACCAATCCTGAGGAATTATCACATTCTTCTGTTGCCCCAGGTAAGCTCCCCACCACGCAAAAGTGGATGCAGAGAGGATGAGTTCCTCCATGGCCGTGAGTCGGCGCAGGGCTTGCATGGAAGACGAGCGATCAATTTCTAACGCGTACTTCGAAAGATTTTCGCCCAGCGCCTGACGGATGACGTACTCAGCAAGCTCCTCATCATTGGAGAAAATCACCACTTTGCGAATATGAGGGGAAACTGAAAGAAAGGCCTCTCTGATAAAATCGATTGAGGGGCTGATGAAAGTCCCGCAAAGGTCCCGGTTCAGGTAGTCGCCGTATCGCATCTGTACGCCCACGGTGCCTTCTTCTCGAGGAGCAATGAAGGGAGCATAAATTTGACGGATGTACTCTTCCTCATCATGGAAGTATTGAAACGATTGAAAAAGCCCCGCGAGAGCTCCTCGTTTCACCTCGCTCGGTATGGGACTGTAGGAAAACTTCTTCTGTTTATACACTATTTTCTCCAATAAACCGCAGCAGGTAGAAGGCAGACGATCCTCCGCTTTCAGAAAATGCCGCAATTGCACATGTACAAAATCGATGCTCCATGGCACACGACAACGCAGTCCATGGCGCAGGGCATGCGCGTATGTAGCAGCTATGCAAAACAAGACATTTCCCAATCCCGTGTTGTTTAATTCGGGGGATATGCAGCCTTTACGGGAGGGCATAGGGAGGTGAAGAATTTTACGTTGCATCCTCCCCCACGTCGTTCGAGATGTATTGTGGAGAAAGCGGGTCTTACCTGCCAGATAGTTTATTCGAATCATCTGGCGAATTTCATTGTGGCAACTCCAAAGTACCCGCAGTGATCTGCGAATGCGTCCGAAACGAAAAAAACACAGCGGTATGCTGCAAACGGTACGAAGAATGTCAGAACTCCGATCCACCCACCTGGACAGCGGTTTATTGCAAGGGCGGTAAGTGTTGCCGATGAACGCGACGGGCACGCGCCTCACACGCGCCCCGCCCACCTCTTTGTATCGGATAAACAAGTGCGTGAGCCAATCTCCGATCCAAGCATGGAGCTGGGGAGAAGGTGAGCAAATGGACTCATGGGCCTCAAGCAAAGGAAATATAAAGTCACAGTATTCGAAAAAGACTTCTTTCCGACATAAGAGGAGGGTGCTGCATGCCGCCTGCTTGCTCTCCATGCACTCTTCGTAAATGGCCCTGTATTCTGGGTGCATGCTGCGGAGAAGCCGAGTAAGTCCGTCCCAATTATCCCTGCCCAGCAAACGCCTCCAATATTCCCCAAGAGGCATATCGAAGTCGCGCAGTCTAGGTGCATAGATATCGTATTCCTTGCTCAGAAAACCCAAAGCCATCCTCATTTTCGGATATGCTCGGCGGACAAATCCGTGCCAATCCTTTACAAAGATCTCAGGGCGAGGATCGGAGGCATCACCGAGGGCGAGATAGCGTTTATACTGGAAAATTCCTATATAGTCCGGATTGCCGAGGCTCTCATAGTTTTTGTACGCCATGTATATTGCTGTGAGCTCCTTGTAGTCTCTGTTTTTGAAAGAGATGTTATTTCCTTCACCGGAGGCCGTATCACCGTCCATCGTATCAAGCAAGTGATGGTATTCGCGCGACCCGAGCAAACCATCGCAGCAGGGCGCCATACCACACGACCGCCCCAGGTGGATCGGAGTCAGTTTCTCCCCTTCGTCACTGCCATCAATGCTTTTAATCACGAAGTCATCACGGTGATATCCAATCACGATGTTGTAGGAGGGTAGGTCCGCGGATTTCATAGTTAAGTCTCACCAATGTGTTGAACCAGATCCTGATTTTCCGTCCTTCATTTGAGGATTCAATCGCCTTCTTATAAACATTGTCCCATACTTTGTCAATCATGATTTATGACCTTTCGCGGCTCTCCCCACATCCGTTCCAATAAAAAGCCAGCCCATTTACGACGGGGGCGGTGGCAGGCAGAGCCTGCCCATGTACGATGTACGATTTTCGATGTACGATCTGCAAAGTGAGCGCGCGTTGCGCGAGTTCGGCGGAGCGAAGGCGACGCGGAATTTTTTTGCGACGACCGGAGGTGGTTAGAAAGCGGCGGTGGATCCTCCATTGAGAATATATTATAGTGAAGAAAGCAAAGTAAAACTTGCCAATGGGGGCGGGCTATGGCATAATGCATGGCTGTATGGGGAGGGTTTGCAGGATTATCTTTTTATGCTGCCTGTGTCTGTTGCTAGCGGGTGGCTGCCAGCAGCAGGGAGGTTCGTCGCTCCGTTCCCCTCGCCCTTTTAAATTCCAGCCATCCAACAAGAAGCTTGTCCCACGAACGGTGAATCGCTTGGCGCGTGAAGCCAACATCAAAATTCGCATGGTGCCGGCAAACTCGCGTCAGCGCCGAGCTGCGAAAAAAATCCGCCCCACCTTCCTCACCATTCACAGCACGGCTAACCACTCGTCCTCAGCTACTGCCATGCAGCACTCCCGTGCTCTGTGCCGCGGCGCCTTTTCCAACCGCAGTTGGCACTTCACCGTGGATCAGTACATGGTCGTGCAGAATCTCCCGCTTAACGAAAGCGGCTGGCACGCCGGCACAGCTGCAGGCAACCACAACTCACTGGGCATTGAGATGTGCGAGGCAGAGAATCGTGGGCAAAATCACTTCCGCACATGGGACCGTGCTGCCAAATTGGTGGCTGTACTCATGAAACGCTATAACATCAACCTGCGCCACGTTGTCCCCCACTACCACTGGACAGGTAAGAACTGTCCGACTCCCCTGCTCTCCAACGGCCGCCCCGGTCCCAAATGGGGATGGTTTCTCTCCCGTGTAGACTACTATTACCGCTGCATCAATGGAGGCAAACCCAACCGCTGATTTCCACCAGCTCCTGCCTGACTCAGCGCTGGATTCTCTTTCTTTCATTTTCCCCCGTGAGCTCAAGGCTCTTCACGCAGTTTCCATTTACACCGTAGGCGATGTTTTGCGCATTGCTCCGCGCCGCTACGAGGATCGCCGTCTTTCCCCCCCTCTTTCGTCGCTTACTAATGGAGAGTCGGTCTGTCTTCAACTCCGGATCTACTCGGCAATGTGGCATTTTTCATACAAGCGTTATTACGAACTGAGCGCCGGTGCAGCAGATGATCCTCAGGGGCCACGAGTTTTCCTGCGATGGTTCAATATGCCTTACGTTTCCAAGCTTTTTGCCGTGGGCATGCTTTTATCCGTGTTTGGCAAACTACGCTTCATTTCCGGCAAGTGGACCATTTGCAATCCCGACTTCGAGATTCTCGATGACAGCGAGCAGACCGGACTGCGACTGGCAGCGGCTTCCCTCGGCGATCCGGACACACCCGGTTCACTGCCAGCCCCCCAATTTATCCACACGGGCCGCATCGTGCCCATCTACAAATCAGTACCCGGAATCTCTGCGCGAACCTTTCGCGGTCTCGTTTACCGCCTTCTGTCTACACTAAATCCCGATGCCAAATGGGAGGATTTTGACCCTGCTCCCTCCTACCCCATGGTTCATGCTCTGCGAGATCTTCATTTTCCGACAGATGACGCCACGGCGCATAAAGCACGCATGCGCTTTGCCCTCTCAGAGTGTTTTGCGCGACAATTCGCCGTGGCTTGGCAACGCCGGCAAACACGCGCTGCCCCTGGGCTCATCACGGCCACCACCAATTATTACTGCCAGGAACTCCTATCTGCTCTCCCCTTTCCCCTCACCCGTTCCCAACAGCGCTGCATCGATGAAATTCGCGCAGATATGGCGCGCCCCACCCCCATGAACCGCCTGCTACAGGGCGATGTCGGCAGTGGGAAAACGCTCGTGGCTCTCTGCGCCATGCTCATGTGCATTGAAAGCGGCAAAACAGCGGCCCTACTTGCACCCACCCAGATACTGGCAGAACAGCATTACCGAAACTTCCGCCGCCTGCTGCAGCACACAGACGTACGTCTTTCCCTGCGCACTTCAGACCGGGCGGACGACTCCCACCTCATCGCCGATCATGCGAACATCTCGTCGGATTCTTCCCCGCGCATCATCATTGGCACTCATGCCCTGCTCTACGAAAAAAATCGTCCTCAAAATCTCGGCCTCGCCGTCATTGACGAACAACACAAGTTCGGCGTAGTTCAACGACAGCGCTTTATTCAAGCTGATTCCCACCCGGATGTCCTCGTCATGACAGCCACGCCGATTCCGCGTACCCTCACGCTTACCCTCTATGCCGACTTGGATGTCTCGATCATTGATGAGCTCCCCCCCGGCCGCGGAGAAATTGTCACCGCCCTGCGCAACCCAAAGCACATGAAGCGCATCATCTCTTTTCTTCGTAAGGAGATCTCCAATGGTCGACAAGTTTACATCGTTTCTCCCCTCATTGAGGAGAGCGAAAATTCCGAGCGTTCCTCCGCCTCTCAGGAGCTCATCCACTGGCGCGCTATCCTGCCGGAATTTTCCATCGGCCTCCTTCATGGCAAAATGAGCGCCGACGAAAAAGAAAAAGCAATGGCCGATTTTGCCACAGGCATCACCCAAGTACTCGTCTGCACTACAGTGGTGGAAGTCGGTGTGGATGTTGCAAATGCCACGGTCATGATCATCAACGATGCAGATTCCTTCGGACTCTCCCAGCTCCATCAACTGCGGGGGCGCATTGGTCGCGGCTCACACAAAAGCTATTGCATCCTGCTCTCCACAGCCAAATCCGATGACCCTGCCCATGAAAAACTGGAAATCCTCTGTAAAACCTCCAATGGCTTTGAGATTGCAGAACATGATTTTCGTCTTCGTGGCCCGGGAGATGTGCTTGGTACCGCACAAAGTGGGTTGGGGTCTGTCCGCTTCGCAGAATGGATCTCTGATGTGCGCCTCATTCACCGCGCCACACGCATTGCCAACTCCATCCTGGACTCCGATCCTGCGCTTGAGCTACCTATCCACGCATTCCTTCGCCGTCGCATGGAAGGAGTCGTTACTCAATCCGTTCCTTCGTAATTTTTCGTATTCCATACTTGTAATTTCCTTTCTTTCATCATAAATTATACACATCCACTTTCATTCTCGTACGACCATGGCTAACCCGGAACTCTACATCAAACCCGCCTTGCCCGAAAAAATCTTTCCCTGGCAAGATTACAATCCGCAGACGCGCGAAGAAATTGACGCTTTCTTTAATTCCCCTGAACTGCTTGTCATCAAGCAACGCATGGTCGATATGGGACGCCGTCTCTGGCAACGCGAGTTTGTGGATGGCAACGGCGGCAATCTCTCCGTGCGTGTGGCGCAGGATTTGCTGCTCTGCTC